>CALBPW010000097.1 GCA_937899145.1 uncultured Bacteroidota bacterium | reverse complement strand
AGACGGGCGTTGACCTCTATCACCCTGTAGTCCATGGCGTCGGGGTCGGAGGCGAACTGGACGTTGCACTCACCCACAATGCCTATATGGCGGACAATCCTGATGGAGAGTTCCCTCAGGAAGTAATAGTCATTATTGGAGAGGGTCTGGGAGGGCGCCACTACGATGCTCTCGCCAGTGTGGATCCCGAGCGGGTCGAAATTCTCCATATTGCAGACGGTGATGCAGTTGTCGTAACGGTCGCGGACCACCTCATATTCAATCTCCTTCCAGCCTTTGAGGGATTTCTCGACCAGCACCTGCGGAGAGAAGGAGAAAGCTTTCTCGCAGATCTCCTCAAGCTGCTCCTCGTTGTCGCAGAAACCTGAGCCTAGACCGCCGAGGGCGTACGCCGCCCTGATGATTAGCGGGAAACCAAGCTCGGCGGCGGCCTTCCTGGCCTCCTCTATGTTGGCAGCGGGCTGGGATTTGATGGTCTTGACGCCGATCTCGTCCAGTTTCTTGATGAACAGGTCGCGGTCCTCGGTGTCCATGATCGCCTGGACAGGGGTCCCGAGCACATTGACCCCGTATTTCTCCAGGACTCCCCTCTCGTACAGGTCAACGCCGCAATTAAGGGCGGTCTGTCCTCCAAAAGAGAGCAATATTCCCTGAGGACGCTCCTTCGCTATCACTTTCTCCACAAAGAAAGGAGTAACGGGGAGGAAATATATCTTGTCGGCCACGCCTTCGGAAGTTTGAATAGTGGCGATATTTGGGTTAATCAACACAGTTGATATTCCCTCCTCGCGCATTGCCTTCAATGCTTGCGAGCCTGAGTAGTCAAACTCACCAGCCTGACCAATCTTCAACGCTCCTGAACCTAACAGAAGCACTTTTTTTACATCAATCATACTTAATCTATTTTAACGTTCTTTTTATTCATTATATAGCGATGCGATACCGCTTTGCGAAAAAAACCGAATGCCGATTCAACAAAAAATCTGTCGATTAAAAAATATTGAATGGCAATTGCTGGTTTCATATCTTAATTAATATTGAAATCTATCGGTTAAATCGGGGAAATGTTGGACGAGCGATTGCACCACGTTTTTAGCGGTGAAGCCGTTGCGGATAACCACAAGAATGGTGTCGTTGCCTGCAATTGTGCTGATGATTGAAGGCAGTTGCAGATCGTCGATAACTTGCGATATTGGTTGGGCAAAGGCTGGCACGGTGCGCACTACAGCCAAATTTCCTGAGAACTCCATTGAGATGAACCCTTCGAGCGAGGTTGCTGGTTTAGCAGTTGTTGTGGTTGGTTGTTGATGTGTCATCAATGTATATCGATAACGGCCATCGTGAGTTGGGCGCTTAAACACTTTCAGGTGTTTCAAATCGCGCGACAATGTGGCTTGTGTAACTGAACAACCTTTTGAAAGCAGGATTTTAAGAAGACCCTCTTGCGAGTCAACTTCCTCATTCTGAATGATATTCGTTATTAAAGCTAAACGCCTGCTTTTGGTTTCCATCGAAGGATTTTTTAATTCATTCAGGGTGCAAATGTAATTTATTTTCGTGTTTGGATATTTATACAATTAAATAAATAAGAAATTTACTTAATGAATTGGCGTAGCGGTGAAATGGTGATTTTAATTACATATCTTTCAACTGATTGAATCTTGGTTGCTTGTTGTTTTACGCTGATTGTCCAAATTCCAGTTCAGCCCCATTTTTTTCAACATTAAGCCGATACTGCCCACCAATAATTAATGGCAAATTCGGTTGTTGGTGTCCTGCCTGAAAACCGAAGGCGATCGGAAAATCAAAATTGGCTGCAGCATCAAGCACAATCTGTTCTGCCGTCATTTTAAACGATGGTGTACTATCCTCGGCATCAGTAAAATAGCCGACTAAAAGTCCTGCCAATCTGCTTAGCAGTCCTGCGTGTTTGAGTTGCTGCATCATACGGTCGATGCGGTAGAGAGGCTCACCAACATCTTCAATAAACAATATTTTACCATCAAAATCTGGCATATAAGGCGTGCCAATGAGCGAGCATAATATCGACAGATTGCCACCTGCAAGTTTGGCTGAGGCTGTGCCTTGGCGGTTGCAGTTACTCGCAAAGCGATAGTGCGGCACTTCGCCTTGCAATAGAGCGAAAAGCGCATCGGCGCTTGAGTCTGGCTTGCTAAAATTAACCGGCATCTGCCCATGAACACTTGCCACACCTATGTTTGACAATGCAGAATGCAAAACAGTCACATCGCTAAAGCCAACTATCCATTTGGGGGTGTTCAGCAATTGTCTGAAATCGACTTTATCAACCATGCGAATACAGCCGTAACCACCTCGCACACAAAGAACCGCACTAATTTCCGGGTTATCAGCCATTTGTTGTAAGTCGGCCGCGCGTTCGATATCGGTGCCTGCAAAAATGCCCGATTCAAGATGTGTTGTTTGCCCCAAAACAGGCACAAAACCCTGTTGCTCAACATATTGACAGATGGCTACATATTGCTCAGGCCGTATAAACCGTGCCGGAGCAACAATGCCTATTTTATCGCCTTTTTGTATATTATTGGGAATCAGCATTATTCAGTTACCGGATTGTCGGTTTGTTCGCCTTCGGAGTTACTTGGGCGGCGGCGGTGATAATTGCTGCGGCGGCGTTGTCCTGAACTTCGGCGCGATGGCATTTCAACTTTTTCGTCGCCATCGGCTTCAGCGTCGGTTTTTGACTCGTTTGCCGGTTTGGCGGCCGGTTTCATATTGCGTTGCATCTCACGACGTAAATTCTTGATATCCTTATCAATAGTTTTTTTTGTACTATCGAGCATAAGTTGAAAATCCTCAGTTGAGTTAATCATATTTACTTTGCTAATGCGATAATTGCGAACGGCAAGCATCAAAGCGGCCACAGCGATAACAAGAGCGGCGGCTGAAAGCCAAATGGCTGTAGAACTGCAATTTTCGGCATTAGCGCATTGAGCAAAGCATGGCGATGCTGTTGCGCACAAGGCACAAGCAATCAGAAGTCTGGAAAAGTTTTTCATATATAAAATTGTAAAAGTGAAAAACAAATATATCAAAGGAATTGGAAAAACAAAAACAGAAATTTTAGTAGATGTTGAACTTCATGCTACCAAACAAGGCAATGGTAACTCTA
>CALBPW010000096.1 GCA_937899145.1 uncultured Bacteroidota bacterium | reverse complement strand
GCACGATGGACTTGGTCCATTGCTTTCAACTGCTCGAATGTCAATTTCGGCATTGTCGCAATTTAAAGGCGACGAACAAGCGCAAGCCGTGCTTGAAAATGCGAATACAGTTATCAACGAGGCTATTGAAAGTATTAAAGAAATTTCGAACAACCTTAGTCCGCACGTACTCAGCAACTTTGGGCTTGCCAGTGCGGTGCGCAATTTTGCTTTCCGTGTCAGCCAATCAAAATCAATTGAGATAAACTTTGATACAAAACTAACTGACACTGACCGTTTTGATTCAAATATCGAAGTTGTGCTTTATCGGGCTACTTGTGAGTTGATTAACAACACGATAAAACATGCCGAAGCCACAAAAATCGACATCAGTTTGCAAAAAATTCAGCGCACAATTGTTATAAAATATGACGACAACGGCAAAGGTTTTGACCAAGAACAGCATCAATCAACAGCAGGAATGGGATTGTCGAACATCGCATCACGCATAAATTCGGTAAATGGTGTTTTTGTTTTGAATAGCGCACAGGGCGATGGAGTACATGCTATTGTTAAAGTAAAAGTTTGATTTACAATGAAATCTGATAATATAAAAGTGGCACTTGTTGACGACCATGTGCTTTTCCGCAACGGACTTAAACTATTGCTCAACAACGAGCCTAACATTGAGGTTGCAATGGAAGCGTCTGATGGCAGTATTTTCCTATCGCAATTAAGTGTGGACGCACCGCCCGATATTGTTTTGATGGACATCAGTATGCCTAATATGGACGGCATTGAGACTACACGATTGGCTGTGGAGCGGATTCCGAATATCAAGATTATTGCGCTATCGATGTTTGGTGAAGAGGATTATTATTACAAAATGATAAGTGCTGGCGTAAAGGGTTTCCTGCTTAAAAATTCTGAAATAAACGATGTAAAAGAGGCGATTGCGCAAGTGATGGCGGGCAATAGTTATTTCTCGCAGGAACTGTTGTACAATGTGATTAAAAATATGCGCCAAAGTAAAGAAGTGCCGGAGGAATCGGAAACTTTGTCGAAACGCGAACTGCAAGTGCTGGGAGAGATTTGTAAAGGCCTTTCAAATCAGGAGATTGCTGATACATTGTTTATTAGCAAACGCACAGTTGACAAGCATCGCGCTAACTTACTAAGTAAAACAAATTCAAAAAACACGGCCAATTTGATAATGTACGCGATAAAAAATAAGCTGATTAGCATTTAAGATTATAAATTAGGATTTAGGAGTTACACATTACTCTTTACACATTACACCAAAACTATGATTTTCAATATTGATAGGGTTAGCGAGACGCAATCGACAAACGACCTTTTGAGAACATTGGCCGATAAGAAGTCTTTGCCAGAGGGTTATATTGTTGTGGCTGTGGCACAAACAAACGGGCGCGGACAGATGGGCGCATTTTGGGAAAGCCAGCCCGGACAAAACATAAATATGAGTTTGCTTTTGCGCCCCGATTTTCTGAAAGCCGATAGTATGTTCTTGATTTCGAAGATAATATCGTTAGCGATTATTGATTATTTAAAATCGAAAGAAGATGGGTTTAAGATAAAATGGCCTAACGACATTTATTACCATGATAAGAAAATTTGTGGTGTGCTAATTGAAAATCAGTTTATGGGCGATAGAATTGTCTATTCGATAGTTGGTATTGGCCTGAATGTCAATCAAGAGGCATTTATAAGCAATGCGCCAAATCCAATTTCGATGTTTAATATTTTTGGTTGCAAATTTGATTTGCAAGCTGAATTACAAAATCTTCTTAATCAGATAGAAGTGTGGTATCAAGTGCTGCAAAACGGTTGGGACGGACAAATAAACACGGCCTATTTTGCGAATCTATACCGCAACGATGGAGTGTATAGTTTCCGAACGCCCGATGGTGCTGTTTTTGACGGCACTATCATTAGCGTTGAGCCAAACGGAAGGCTGCATATTAAAACAACTGATGGCAATGAGCGGATTTTTTGGTTTAAAGAGGTTGCGTTTGCCAACGATTTTCAACCATCGCAACCAATTATTATTCAATAGCCAAATACTTGTTCAAGCGTAAGCTGGTGTACTTTTCCGTATTTTTTTAGAGCGTTAAAATCAATCAAATTTTTATTGCCGAGAATCAGAATTGTTTTTGGCTTGTTGCTGATATTTTTGTTGAAGTAATTTGTAAACTCGTCTTGAGTTAGAGTTTGGACTTTTTCAAAAATCGATTGCCGGGTATCGAAATTTATTCCTAAATCGTTGTTTTTTAGTGCGGTTCTGTAAATATCAGCACCAATTATGCGCGATGTCGCAATTTGCTTTTTTATTGCGTTTTTCGACGATTTAAACAGCATTTCCGACCATTGAGCGTTGTTGAGCAGGTAAAGCATTTCGTCGGTGGCGGTTTGCATTTTGTCGAATTGTGTGCCTACAAATGCAATGTTGTAAAACGATTCGTTTTTGTGCAAAGGCGTTGATATATGCGTTTTTGCGGTATATGCCAATCCTTTCAATTCGCGAATGTCCTGAAAAACAATTGACGACATATTCCCGCTATAATATTCGTTAAAGAATGTGTTCATTGGAATTTGTCCGGGTGTGAATTTTTCGCCTTTCGACACTATCATTACCATCGCCTGGACAATATCAAAATCAACAAAATACACTTCGTCTTTTAACTCTTTTTCAGCGTAGTAAGCAGCTGCTTTTACCGTTTTATATTCTGTCGGTTTTGGGTGATGTCTTTTCAGCATTTGTGCGACTTCGTTTTCCGATTTTTGCCCATAGTAAAAAATGCTATGTGGGTAGTTTTCAATACCATGAACAATATTTGTGAGAGTGTCGGGCGAGATGTTTTTAAGTTCCTCGGCCGATAGAATATTTGTAAAACTCGATTTTTCGCCATACTTAACGTAATTGAGCATGGCATTTTTTAAGATGTTGCCGGGTTCTTTTTTTGAAGCGTAGCGATTGCTGATAATTTGTGCTACGTAATCGGCATATATGGCAGTATCGGCTTGCGCGTTATTTAGCACGTGTTCAAGCAGTCCAATACCCTTTTCAGCGTTTTCTTCTAATCCCGAAATTTTTATTATGCAACGTTGTGCATTTGTTGTAACATCGAATTTTAAACCCAAGCGAAAAAATTCTTTTTGTAATTGCCCGGCGGTGTAGTGATTTGTGCCGATAAGTGGCAAATAGTTGTTTGCCAGCGATATAAGTTTGCTGTTGTCGTAGCCAAACTCAAATATGTAATTCAGTTCAAAAAGTGGAGTTTGCGTATTTTCAATATAGTTCAGTTCTATGCTGTCATATATTTTTTGAGTTGAAACGGCACTGGTAAAATCGATGTAATGAGGCTCATTTTCAGCACTTTCGGCATGTGAAATTTTTTGAGCGAAAGCTGATAGAGTATCGCATTGAGGAGGAAGAGGAGTAATTTGTGGTTTTTCAACTTTTACGGCGTTTGTGTCAGTCCCTATTTTTTTGTAAACAGTAGCGCAATAATTAAATTTGCGTTTCGCAAATTCCACAATATCAGCCTTTTTTATTTGCGATACCGAATCAATGTCTTGTAAATAATTTTCCCATCTGATATTTTTTATAAAATTTGTTACAAATGTTTGAGATGTTGAAATCCGGTTTGTGCGATTTTCTATTTCGTTCAAATTCAAATTGTTAATACATGCTTCGACAAGCCAATCCTCAAAATCGCCATTTTTTACTTTTTCAATCTCAGCAAGTAATATATCGCGCACATCTTCAAGCGGTTGACCTTGTTTGGGTGTCGCAAAAATCGTTAACTCAGAATAATCTTTTTGTGCATTTAAGTCAACTTCGGCTGCCAGTATTTTTTGTTTTTGTAACAAGTCGATGTCGATAAGTCCGGCGCGGTCGTTTTGTAGCATGTAGCTGATGATGTTAATAAATTTCTCGTCGGTTGAGCCCGCGCCATCAAATCGGTAGCCAATTATCAGCATTTCGGCTTGAGGTCCAACAATTGTGGTGTCGGTGTTGGCTGTAAACGGTTGCTCAATCGGCATTTTTGGAGCAATTACTTTTGCTCCACGTTTTTCGCCAAAATATTTGTTTATCAAGCAAATAGTTTCGTCAAAATTCAAATCGCCCGATAGGCAGATTGCCATATTGTTTGGTACATAATAATTGTGATAGTAGCTTTTTATGTTCGTCATCGATGGATTTTTCAAGTGTTCGGCTTTGCCAATTACGGTTTGTTGTCCGTAGGGGTGCGTTGGGTATAATTTTGCAAGCAGAGCCAAGTAAGCCATATAGGAATCTTCATCTTGTTTTTTGTTAAATTCTTCATATACAGTTTCTAACTCAGTATGGAAGAGGCGCATTTGCATATCAAACAGCCGTTCCGATTCAATTTGCAGCCAACGTTCAAGTTCGTTTGATGGTATATCGCATTCATATACAGTCTCTTCGTGCGATGTGTAGGCGTTAACATTAGTTGCGCCAATGCTTGCCATTAGTTTGTCGTACTCGTTTGGTACGGCATATTGTGCAGCTATATTCGACAGATTGTCAATGATTTTGTAAATCGATTTTTTGCCGGCTGCGGTGGGTTCAAGTTTATGCTGCTCGTACAATTTTTCAATTGAGTCAATAATAGGTTTTTCGGCTTCCCAATCAATTGTCCCCAACCTACTTGACCCCTTAAACATCAGATGTTCAAGGTAATGAGCAAGGCCAGTGTTATCGGCAGGGTCGTAAGATGAACCCGCTTTTATGGGAATGTAGGTTTGAATGCGTGGCTCGTTGGCATTTACAGCGAGGTACACTTTCAGCCCATTGTCGAGCGTGTAGATGCGTAAATTGTATGGGTCGTTTGTAACCGTCTGATAGCTAAAGCCATTCTTGTCGGTTTTTGTCAAAGTTTTATATCGGTTGCCACAACTTGCAAAACACGCGAGGCAAACAATAAATACATATTTTAAATTATTCATCGCTATTGCATTTGAGGTGCTTGTATTTTTTTTCAAAGTTCGATTTTTTAATTGAAAATACAATATCAGTTGCCCAAAAAAATGACATTTCAAATATTCCTTAAACCCCTTCATTTATGAATGTGTCAACTTTTAAGTTTGAAACCTTGAGGCTGTTGTCTTTTAAATTTTTACGAAAATCACTTAATATCATTTATATCATTGAACTATGGTATTTTGCATTTGTCTTTTTATACAGATAGTTTGCTTTGGTGGCAATTACTTTGCCGCATATCGAAATTGTTTGGTACATTTGCCCGTTTTTATGAATATGGAAATGTCGGTTTAAACCCCGACAAGTGATAATCAACAAAAAGAACATTTACGTGAATAAGATTGTTGCAAAAGAGCACTTCTCAGAAAATGTAGTAAGGCTCGAGATTGAAGCTCCGCTTATTGCTAAATCGCGCAAAGCGGGCAATTTTGTGATAGTTAAGATTGGCGACAAAGGCGAGCGCATTCCGCTTACCATTAGCGACGCCAATATCGAAAAAGGCACTATCGATTTGGTTGTGCAACGTGTTGGTGTTTCGTCGTGCAAACTTACCGACCTTAACGTTGGCGACTATGTAACCGACCTTGTCGGACCTCTTGGGCGCGCTACCGAAATTGAAAACTTTGGTACAGTGCTGGCTTGCGGTGGTGGCGTAGGCGTTGCTCCTCTTTTGCCTATTGTTGAGGCAATGAAAAAGGCAGGAAACCGCGTGATTACTATATTAGCAGCACGCTCAAAAGACCTTATCATTCTTGAAGACCAGATGCGCCGCTGGTCAGACGAAGTAATAATTATGACCGACGACGGCTCGTATGGCGAAAAAGGAAACGTAACCGTCGGAATGGAAAAAGCCATAGCTGAAGAAAAGATTGACAAG
>CALBPW010000095.1 GCA_937899145.1 uncultured Bacteroidota bacterium | reverse complement strand
TGATGTGCGTCCGTACATTTTCTTCTCGCCCCAAACGCCATAAGCGGTCAAAATTGTTTTTTCAGGGTCTGGAATAAGGTGGAAATTAAGATTATGTTTTTGCGCAAATTTCAAGTGCGATTGCGCTGTATCCGGACTTACACCTACAATTTCAAAACCCAATCCGGCAAGGTCAGTATAGCCATCGCGCAAGCTGCAAGCCTCGGCAGTGCAGCCCGGAGTGTTGTCTTTTGGATAGAAATATAAAATGACACGTTTACCTTTTAAATCGCTGAGCAATAAGTTTTTTCCGTTCTGGTCGATACCTGAAAAACTTGGCGCGGCATCGCCAATTTGTAATTTTGCAGCCATAATTTTTTCTTGCTAAAATAACCGAATTTTGGATAGGCAATGTGATGAATTTGGATAATCTTATGTTGAGCATCATTTTTCAATTGTCGCGCAAATTTCTGCGAGCCGATGCGCAAATTCGCACTCTATAATTATCTTTGCGCCTATGTTTACAATCCGCTTAAAGGTACTTTTTATTGTCGTCATTGGCTTGATGATGACAAACGAGTTATGTGCGCAAATGGCTGACAGCTTGTTTGTTAGCGGTTTAACTGGCGACACAGGACAAGATACGCTAATTAACACGCTTGGCATCGTAAACGATTCTGTTTCAGTTGATTCTATAAGCATTGCCGACACCATCAGCCGCGATTCAGCCAACCTTGACACTCTTCCTCCCAAACCTGTCCGCGACACTGCAAAATACGGACTTTACCGCCGTGTTTTTATTGAAAACGACTCGCTAAAAATTCACAGTTGGCACTATAATCCAAACACTTACGATTTTAGCATGAGCACATACGACTCGTCGTTATACATGCTGAATCTCCACCGCCCAGCCAACTACAACGGCCGCGTTACCGCCTACTTGCATCAAGTGGGAACGGCAATCAGCAGCCACGAGTTTTTCGAGCCCAACGAACCTACACGGTTTCTGTTTTTACAATCGTTTACGCCATATATGCGTCAAGCTGAAAATGAGGAATTTTACAATGTTAAAAAACCATTTACGCTTTTTGGATACGATGGCGGCATGAAAGATGAGCAAATAATACATCTTATTCATACACAAAATGTTACACGCGGACTAAACATTTTTTTCAAATACGACTCGTATGGTGGCGAAGGCGAATTTGTTGAGCAGAAAACGAAGAACAACGCCGGCAGCCTTGGAGCTTCGTTTATTCAAGGACGATTGGCAACACACGCGGCATGGACGTTCTCGCGCATCAATGTACAAGAAAACGGCGGAATCACCGATGATTATTTTATAACCGATAGCGTGATGAATCCCAAGGAGATAGCCGTCAAGCTCACAAATGCGAAAACATATATCAAAGACCGCCAATGGTTTATCGACCAAAAAGTCGGCTTTATCCGCGCGAAAGAGTCGGACACTATTGACACAGGCGGCTATTGGTTTAGTTTGCAATATACTTTTAAACGACAATACAGCCGGAAGTACTATACCGATGAAAATAAGCAATATCTCAATGCACTTACGGGCGATTCGCTGCCAATTTACCGGCACAACTATTCAGGCAAACCCACTTACGACTCCTGCTCATACACCGACCAGATTCATCAAGTTCGGCTTAACTTAGAGGAGATTAAAAACCCATACGCACCATTTGGATTGTATGGCGCTTTGGGCATCCAAAAGCAGCGATACTATTATTTTAATGTTGACACACTTTTCTCAAACACCAGTTCAACCACCAAAACAAGCGGTTATATTGAAGCCGGATTGTATCGCACACGCCCCGGATTGCTTACATTTTCAGGAAGTTATCGCCAGTATTATGCAGGTTACAAATCGGGCGATTTCACTCTAAACGGCGAGGCTACACAACGATTATCGAAAGATGAAAAATCGATTGCACTAACAGGAAATATACTTTTAGAACAAAATAAGCCCGACCATTTTCTTATTGATTATCAATCAAATCACTTTAAATGGCAAAAAGATTTTGCGAAGCGACCGATAACTTTAAAAATTGGAGCACGACTTGATATTCCTCGTTTCAAGACAACTATTGCCGGACATTACGCGCTGTTAACCAATTATATATACCTCAACTCCGAGTGTCTTCCATCGCAAGCGGGCGATAAAATTTCGGTTACCGGCATACAATTGCGCAATCATTTGTCGGGTGCGGGTTTCAACCTTGTCAGCCGCATCAATTACCAAAAAACCGATGCCAAAGAAAGTGTTCTCAATTTAGCCGATATTACCGCCTACGAAGCCCTTTACTACGAGCGCGAGCTGCATTTTGAGGCGACACATGGCAAGTTGCTTTTCCAACTCGGCGCCGATATGAGTTTTTGGACAAAATATAACGCGCAAGCCTATTGCCCGGCAACGGCACTATTCCATAATCAAACCAGCGCCGAAACAGGTAACTATCCGTTTATAGGAGCATTCTTAAATGTTCGGATTAAGCAAGTCAGGTTCTTCATCTGCGGACACCATATAAACTACGATTTGTTTGGCGACCGTAACTTTTTCCTTGCTCCACACTACCCGACGTCAAAAGCCACATTCAGCTACGGCATTCGCTGGGCGTTTTACGATTGAGACATCGCCCCCTCTCATAAACACGCCATAAACTAAAGATGTTTTGTATTTATGGTTGCGGAATAATGAGTTTTGAAGATTCATTTTAAATCTTCACTCCCATTACCAACACATCATCGGTTTGATTTTCAGCGGGGCCGCACCATTCGTTAAAGGCAAGTTCTAATATTTCTTTTTGCTCCTCCATTGCGCGATTATGGATTTCGAGTAAAAGTTCGCGCATCCGTTTGCTCATAAATTTCCGCCCCGATGCGATTCCAAATTGGTCTTGATAGCCATCGGTGAATGTGTAAATGCAATCGCCTTTTTGCAAATCCATATCGATGCGCACAAATGGAAGCATCTTGGCATATATACCAACCGGCATCTTATTGGGTTTCAATACTATTTCTTCATCATTCCGTATCAAAACAAGCGAATTGTTTGCGCCTGCGTACGACAGCGTCATTTGCCGTTCGTTGATAACATAAATTGCGACATCCATTCCATCGCGGCTTTGTGCGATATTCTCTTCAACATCATCAATAACAATGTGCTGACGCAGACTGGTGATAACGGCGTCGCGCAGTCTGTTTAAAATAATATCAGGCTTAAGTTCCTGACCTACAATATAATTCAGGTTTGTGATTCCGAGCATACTCATAAAACCGCCCGGCACTCCATGACCTGTACAATCGGCAACCACACATACTTTGTTATCGCCAAACTGCCTAACCCAATAAAAATCGCCACTGACAATATTGCGCGGTTTGTAGAGCAAAAAATGGTTTGGGAATATTTCACCGATTGCTGACGCTGGCGTAAGTAGCGATTCTTGAATACGATGCGCATAGTTGATGCTGGCTTGTATAACATCTCGCTGATGTTCAATTTGCTCATTTTGCTGTTCAAGTTGTGTATATTGTTCAGCAAGTTTCTCGTTTTGCGCAGTTATCTCCTCTTTTTGCTCTGCCAACATCTCGTTTTTATGAGCAAGCACGAGGTTCGATTTTCGTTTCTGGCGGAACAATTGCGTCATCACAATAACCAGCAAACCGACTAACGATAAGCCGCAAATAAGTGATATTATGACAATTCGCATACGATGTTTTTCGGCTTCGTGCAGTTCTGCAATGCGTTTTTGCTCCATTTTTTCAATCATCATTGCTTGCTCAACTTTTGAATTGGCAACAGCCGATAATGTGCTATCGTTCAGTACATGCTGACCACATTCAAAACGTTTTAATTGATTTTCATAGGCAAGTTTGTAATTACCAAGATGCACGTATATATTTGACAAATATTCATAATATGTAAGCTTATCAACGTTAGAAACCAATTTTGACAGATACTTGCCACATTCAAGCAGCACTTTCAGCGCATCTTCATATTTATCATAAAAAAGATAATAATCAACAAAAACAAAACTATTTGAGATATAATTTGAGTACTCTCGCTGCTGAAAATAATAGTTGCCGACTTCCACCAAACAAAACAAGCAACTGTCGGCATAACTTTCATTACCTGTTTGTTGCGCCAATTTTATATATATATGGGCAAGTTCGCTATAAGAATTATAACGGCATGTTATATAGTAAGGATCATCGGTTGGCAGTGAATCCAATATTGAAACTGCCTTTTGCATATATTCTTTCGCCTTGTCATAATATCCAAGTCCGAAAGCCTCATACAAAGCAGCTATATAATAACAATCGTTAGCCAAATCAAGTGAATTGCCCGACACTGAATCAAGAAAATACGCCATTTGATAGTAATCTTCGGCCGACTCGTAAAAACCAATGTTGGTATTTATTCTTCCAATATTACAATAAGTATAAGTCAGTAACCCTGTATCGCACTTTTCAACACATATTTCCAATGCTTTATTGGCATAATATAAAGCTGAGTCAAAATTGTTAAAATCTTCGAAACATGAGCTGATTACGTTATAACAGCGAACCACAGACAGAGGCTCTTCTATTTTTTCAAAAATTTCGAGTGCCCGATGAGAATAATCTAACGCCTCAATTGTAGCATCTTGCATGTGGTAATTAACTGCCAAATTATGATAATTATTAGCCAGCAATTTCTCATCGTAAGCGCTACAATAACTTAACGATAATAATGAATAGTGTATTGATGAGTCATTTTCGTTGAAAATATCGGCTATCTCATAGTAATACTGCGCTTTAAGGCTGTCGCTAAGTTCTGGAGTTATAAGATTTAAAAGGCTGTCTGTTTTCGGTTGCGCTTGGCTTTTTTGAAATGCGGACAATGTTGCCAAACTCACAACAACGTAAGTTAAATACTTATATAGCAGATATTTACATTTCGCGTCCATCAAAATTCTTTTACAACTTTTGCTATTTCGGCAATCAAATTAGAATTTTTTTCGATTGATGTGCCAACAACAACCACATCGGCTCCGGCTTGCAGCAATTTTTGCACTTCGGCAGCCGAACACAAACCGCCGCCAACTATTAATGGCAAGTTGACAGCCTCATTCACAGCCTTTACCATCTCGCTGCTAACTGATTTTGTTGCACCACTACCCGCTTCTAAATAAATTGCCTGCAAGCCCAGTAATCGCCCTGCCAATGCTGTTGCCACGGCAATGTCATTTTTATCGTAAGGTATTGGCATTGTGTTACTTATATATCTTACCGATGTGTAATTTTCTTCGCCAATCAGCATATAGCCTGTCGGGATAACCTCAATACCCGATTTTGCAAGCATTGGAGCGGCTTGCACATGCTGACCAATAAGAAATTCCGGATTGCGGCCTGATATTAATGATAACAACAAAACCCCATCGGCTTTTGCCGAAATCTGCATTGCACTGCCAGGAAATAAAATAATAGGCTTGTCTGTACACTGTTTAAGCGTTTCAATTGCAACATCGATATTGTTAAATAGCAAACTGCCACCGACCAAAATAAAATCCGGTCCGCACGGTTGATTTATTTTTTCCGACAAACGCAACAAATCTGCCGCCGACTGCTTATCCGGGTCGATAAGCATAGCAAACATCTTGCGTTTTTGCGTTTTACACTGCTGAATATCAGACAATAACATACCCCAATTTTATTCAGCAATATACGATAAAATATTGTCAAAAATAAGTTGTGTATGGCATGTTTTTATATGCGATTTGCACCTATCAATTCGCACTTTAAATATTGCCGATTCTGCAAAATTTGGTTTTTCTGAAATTTCGACTTCAGTATGCTCTAAACCATTGCCAATCAACTTGTAAGCCGATTCCTTCACGGTCCAAACCAAAGTGTGTTCAACATCGGTTTTACACCACTCCAACTCACTCCCTGTCAAGAATTTATGCCGTACTTTTGTGGCTCGCGCGGTAATTTGTTCAATATCTAAACCGATATTTGTATCAGAAACCATTACCGCCACCATATTTCTGGAATGCGAAATTGAGATAAATTGCTCATCACCAATCAAATATGGTTTGCCGTTTTTATCGTAAACAATAGCAGTTTCTTTTCCTAAAATATTTTTTAGCAAAATGCGCGATGTGAGCCACTCCGATTGTCGTCGCTCGTTTGTAAATTGCTCATATACAATTTTCTCATCATCTGAAAGTGTAAGCATTGACATCAATTGTTCGGGCGTTTCGCGCTTTTGCCAAACAGCCAAATATGCGTTCTGCAATTCGTTTTTAAACAACAACGGCATATCAATTCCAACTGAACGATTCTACTAAATATTTGATATCCTGATTGATAAAATCAAGGATTGGAGCTAAGGAATCTTTGTTTGGCACAGTGTTAAAATAAAGTGCGCCACGGACAAAATGGCGCGTGCTGTCGGTTAAATAAAATTGCACATTCGACGCAGCATCGCCCTTAATTTCGTACAGCAAACCATATACTTTTTTCTGCGCATCTTCGTACGGCGTTTCGCCAATGGCATCGGCTTTTATGGTATGCTTGTACACAAATGTGTGAGCATCAGCCACATACTGATTCAGATTCTGATTCAGCTGTTTGTAACTCAAATGCAATTTGGCATTGAATGGCTTAAAATCAACATCGCCCCAAAAAAGTTCGTCTGGTTTTGGATTTTGCCGCAAAGCGAAGGCCGCGTAAGTTGGTATTTCGAATCTATATGGCGTTTTGGTGGCAATAGGCTGATACTCTTTTGCGGGAAAATCAATGCGATAATATCCACGTGGTTTTGGCACGAAATCGTTATTGCCACACGAAGCAAACAGCATTGCAATCAAGCACGCAGCACCTCTGATTATCAATTGTTTATTATTTCTCATCATCTTCACTCACTTTAGTCTTCAAATGCACACGCACCTGCGTTATGCGCCGGCGGTCAACCTCCTCAACAGTAAATTCAAAATTACCAAACTCAAATCGTTCGTTTTTACGCGGCAACTCGCCTTTCATCTCCAAAATCAGTCCTGCCACCGATTCCGATTCGCCTTGAATATCAGCAAAAATCTCATCGTCAATTTTCAAAATATCACAAAAGTCTGACAATAAGGTTTTTCCGTTGAAAATATACGTTTGGCCGTCTAATTGCGTATAGTTCGACTCTTCCTTGTCAAACTCGTCTGAGATGTCGCCAACAATCATTTCGATAATGTCTTCCATCGTAACCAACCCCGATGTTCCGCCGTACTCGTCAACAACAATCGCCATGTGATTTTTTTGCATTTGCAGTTCTTCAAGTAGTTCGTTAATCTTCTTATTTTCAGGCACAAAATGCGGCGGACGAATTAATGTCAACCAATTAAATCCATTTTTATTGTTAATATACGGCAACAAATCTTTGATGTAAAGAATGCCCGAAATCTGGTCGAAAGTATCGATGTAAACAGGTATACGTGAGTAGCCCGATTCAGTGATTTTTTTCAGCACTTGCTCAAATGGTTCTTTCGATTCAATGGCTGTCATATCAACACGTGGGCACATTATTTCCGACACTTCGATGTTGCCAAATTCGATAATGCCTTTCAGCATTTCGCGCTCTGTCATCAATGCCGACGACGGCTCTTCAATGACATCAGACAATTCGTCCATTGTAATTGACTGATTACGATGCACTTGCTGTTCAATTCCACGATTGTTTTTTGTCAAAAAGAAGGTTACAGGCTTAAACAATTTGCTCAAACAGAATAGTGGTATTGACATAAATATTATGTAAAAACCGCTTGCTTGTTTGGCAAACATTTTTGGCAGCACTTCACAAAAAAGTAGCAGTGCAGGAACTAAAATTATTACCTGAAAAAGTATGCTGGCTGCTAAATGCAATTGCGGAAAAAACGGGCTTACAACCATAAAAAATAATATGGCTATCGCAATGTAATTGAAGATGTTAAGTAGTGTTGTAATCGACAACAACTCCTCAATTTTATCGATGAGTTTTACGGCAATTCGCATAGTAACACGATGACTGCGCCTAAACTCACGAATTACGGCTACATCAAGCGAAAGAAACGCTGCTTTACTGCCCGAGACTAATCCTGCAAAGATTATCAATAAAAAAATAACGCACCAAATTAAAGGTGTCGGATTAGAAAAGCAAGAGGCAACATCACACATTGTCGGCATCGCCTCTTGCGGAATACTATCTGGTTCCAAATCAAAACAAATTAGTTAACACTAAAACGGCAAATCATCGGTATTTTCTGCCGGAATATCTTCAATAGGAGGCGGAGGTACTGTTCCTATTTGAGGTGGTTGTATTGACCTGTTTTGGTCAATATTGACGCCTGCATTATCCTCACGTTTTCCTAAAAATTTCATATCGTTTGCCACTATTTCAGTTGTAAAGCGGTCGTTGCCGTCTTTATCTTTATACTGACGGTTCGAAATTCTGCCTTCGATGTATAATTGCGAACCTTTATGCACGTATTTCTCGACCAATTCAGCCAAATTGCGCCATAGCACAATGCGATGCCATGTCGTTCTCTCTTGGCGTTGGCCTTGTCTATCGGTAAAGCGCTCCGATGTTGCCAATGAAACGGTTGCCACTTTAATACCATTCTCTAACGTGCGTACCTCTGGGTCAATTCCCACATTGCCTATCAATGTAGCCTTGTTAATCATGATTAAGTAAGTTTATAAAGTTAATAATATTATTCGTTTGCTGAAGCCGACGGACGCGTGCCAAGCAGTTTCATCTCTTCTGCAATCACCTCTGTAACAGAACGTTGAACACCTGTTTTATCGGTATAATTGCGTGTTGCAAGTCGCCCTTCGATATAAAGTTGAGTACCCTTTTTAACATATTTTTCGGCAACAGATGCCAATGCATTCCATAACACAACCCGATGCCACTCGGTGCGAGTTTGCTGAACACCTTGTTTATCGGTGTATGTTTCGGATGTCGCTAATGATAATGTTGTTGTTTGAAGATTGGCGCTCACATATCGCACCTCAGGGTCTTTCCCGACATTGCCAACAAGAATAACTTTGTTTACCATAGTTTTTTGCTCGTGAAAAATAAAGTCTAAATGTATAAATATTTTATAACACACAACCTTAGAGCAAATCTTTTTTGAAAAAGAAGTGAATTCCCCAAGGGGTGGGTTATTTTGGGGAGTTCGCGCTTTAAAGACGTGAGATAACCGTTTTCGCTTTCCGATTGGAATTTTGTTTGAACACGGGTATCACCACAATTTATACTTCGCATGAATGACACTAGCAACACAGATTAACATAAGAATAAACACAGATTCTCAATGAGATAAAAAAAATTAATATTGCGCAATTATAAAGTCTAAAAAAATATCTTTGACTTTCTATCGCTTTGTGTAGCATAAATGAATAGATTGATATATTTGTAGAATTAACAAAAATGTATTTGCCTATGGAGCATTAGCGTAATATGATACGCACATTATAAGACATATCGGAAGAAGCGTTTTAACTTATTGAGTTCTTGAAAACTGGACATTTTGAAGACCAACCTATAAGTAAACAAGCGTCACGCGCGAGCGTGGGCTGTGTTCGTGTAGTTTAGGTTGGTTAGGTAGTCCAGAAATCCTCAAGAACTCAAATGAAGCGAAAATTGCACCACGCTTTTTTTATGTGCGGATCTACAGATTCGGTGCTATTTGTCTAATCTTAAAATATTTAAAATGAAAAAAGTATATTTTTTGTTTGCCATCTTATTTATGGCGGTGGTAGTATCAAATGCGCAAACAACAGGCAAGGCTGGTCCAAATGCCACATGGACTCTGACCGATGATGGTATCCTTACAATATCGGGAAAAGGTGTTATGGTTAATGACTATGGTTATTTGGAATATAAACATTTTAGAAATAAAATAACCGAAGTGGTAATTGAAGAAGGTATTACCGCTATTTGCAAATCAGCATTCGAAGATTGTGAAAACATAGCAGAAATTGATATTCCAAAAACGATTTCAAGGGTTGATGATAAAGCGTTTTGTAATTGTAAGAGTTTGGAATCTATTTCTTTTCCCAAATATTGCACTGTAAAGAATTTGGGGAAATATGCCTTTGCTAATTGTACTAATTTGAAAAACATAAAATGGCCAACCTTATTACAATCAATACCCCAGGGTTGTTTTTATAATTGTATAAGCCTTGACAGTATAGCTATTCCTAATTTTGTTTCTGTCATTGATAATGGTTATACTAATGCTGGTATGCCAGGTGCTTTTGAAAACTGTCGTTCACTTGAAAAAATTGACTTTGGTCTCGGCATCAAAAAAATTGGTCAAGACGCTTTTTCAGGTTGTCATTCCCTGCGTAAAGTTGAGTTTCCGTCAAATATAAGTTATATATCCAGTGGGGCTTTCCGTAATTGTGCTGCGTTAGAACGGATTATTATAAATAGTCCCCCCTTATAAACCATACAACATTCTGATTAATAGTAAAATAAGTGCGATTTTATTTGGATAAAACTGCAGAAAATTGTAATTTAGAAGCATAAATCTTGCAATTTTTTGAGTCATGTATAAGCCATCAGAACAAACAAAAAGCCCATCACTGTTTTGGGATTTAGAAACAATGCTCGACCCTAAACACGAACTGTATGTGCTTGCTAATCAGATAGATTGGTCATCGTTGGAAAAAGCATTCGCTCCATTGTACAGCAGCGAAGTGGGTCGTCCGCCCAAACCGATACGACTGATGGCCGGACTGCTGATATTGAAACATTTGCGGAATGTCAGCGATGAAGAGATAATAAAACAATTCAGGGAAAACGCTTATTATCAATACTTTTGCGGCATGAACATGTTCGTCACAGCCAGTCCGTGCGCCGACACGGAGCTTGTGTTTTTCCGCAAGCGCATAGGCGAAAATGGCATCGAACTGATACTGAAAGAGAGCATACGCGTCAATTTGAAACTTGAAGACGAAAAGCG
>CALBPW010000094.1 GCA_937899145.1 uncultured Bacteroidota bacterium | reverse complement strand
TCCGATCTCCGTTCAACATCAATTTTGATGCGGAGCGGTTAGAGCGACAAATGACGGAATATAACATCGAAAAAACTGTACTTTGCCCGTCAAGCGCATACACTAACGAAGAAACGCTTGCGGCATATAAGGTGTTGCCCGACAAAATAATTCCGCTGATGTGGATCAATTGTGCCCAAGGTCAACCTGCCTACGATTTGCTTGAACACTACATTCGCGATGAGCATTTTGCTGGAGCCAAGCTGCAATCGCTGTTTGATGGTTACGCAGCCGATGCGCCATGCGTTGACCCGGTTGCCGAAATCTGCGAAAAATATGGCAAGCCACTGTTTATCCATTCAGGACATGAGCCTTTTGCCTTGCCGTGGCAAATCGGACTCTTGGCGGAACGCCACCCGAAATTGCAAGTTGTGATGATTCACATGGGGCATGCTCATGGAGTTTATGTGGATGCGGCCATCACCATGGGCAAACGTTATGACAACATCTGGCTTGAAACTTCGGGAACATCAATGAGTTGTCAAATTAAAAACGCTTACGAAACTGTCGGAAAAGACCGCGTAATGTTTGGTATTGATTCACCTTTCCATCATCCTTCGGTTGAAATACAGAAAGTTGCAGCGTGCGGTTTAGACGACAATTCGCTCGAGGACATTTTTTACAATAACGCAAAAAAGTTTTTGAAAATAAGTTGAAAAGGGAATTATATGGAGAAAAATTTAGATTTTGATACTATTGTTGACCGTCGTAACACGCTGAGTCTCAAATATGATTTTGCTGAAAAACGCGGAATGCCAGCCGATGTGCTACCACTTTGGGTTGCCGATATGGATTTTAAAACTTCGAGTTACGTGCAAGATGCGTTGATTGAACAAGCGAAACACGGGATTTTCGGCTACAGCGGCACGCTTACGCCTTATTATGAGGTAGTTAGAGAATATTTTGTCAAAAAATATAATTACGACTTTGCCGAAGAAGACTTATTGAAAACACGCGGAGTTGTGTTTGCTATTGCCGTGGCTGTCAGAGCGTTAACCAATGAAGGCGATGCCGTTATGATTCAGCAGCCCGTATATTATCCGTTTGCAAGCACCATCATCGGAAACCATAGGCAACTTTCCGGTAACACACTTGTCTATAACGAAGATGAACATCGCTATTATATTGATTTCGAAGATTTTGAAAATAAATTAGTAACTCAAAATGTCAAAGTGTTTCTGTTATGCAATCCGCACAATCCAGTGGCAAGAGCATGGAACAAAGACGAACTTTTGCGAATAGGCGATATTTGTTTGAAACACAATGTTCTGGTAATTAGCGATGAGATTCATCAAGATTTCACGTTTGTCGGCAAACATTATGTTTTTGCAGGCTTAAAACCTGAATTTGAACAAATTACAGTTACTTGCACATCGCCATCAAAATCGTTCAACCTTGCAGGATTGCAACTTGCCAACATCATCATAAAAAACACGCAACTCCGCCGCAAGTTTATAAAAGAGTATTACGTTTCAGGCTACAGCGACCTTAACATTATGGGCATCGTTTCCACCATGGCGGCTTACAAGCATGGCGGCGAATGGTTCAACGGTGTGTTCAACTACATCAAAAGCAATATCGAATACGTGAGAAACTACGTTGAAACCAATTTGCCAAAAGTGAAGATGATTACGCACGAAGCCACATACTTGGTTTGGTTGGATTTTCGAGGTTTGGGGCTTACTGCCGATGAGGTTGACGATATAATTATCAATAAATCAAAACTTTGGCTCGATAGCGGACGAATCTTTGGAGAAACAGGTAAAGGATTTCAACGCGTCAATGTTGCATGTCCGCGAGCGACGTTGGAAGAAGCATTGGAAAGACTGAAACGCGATTTTCAGAAGTATAACATTTAAAATCAATAATATAACCATGATGATTTCAGCACGAGGGCGATACGTCATCAGAATAATGATAGAATTGGCTGAGAAGAATAGCTGCGAATTTGTCCGCCTGAAAGATTTGTCGGAAAGCCAGACCATCTCGCTCAAATATTTGGAAAGCATCACTGCCACACTGTCGAAAAGCGGATTGATTGAAGCGGCACACGGCAAAGGTGGCGGCTATCGGCTCAAACGCTCGCCCGAAGATTACAAAATTAGTGATATACTGACTGTTACCGAAGGCACGCTTGCTCCGGTAACTTGTTTGGAAGGCGACGCGAATCCGCAAGAACGTGCCGCCGAACATAGAACATTATCGATGTGGCAAAACTTTTACACACTGATAACCAACTATTTCGACAACATCACCATTGCCGATTTGATGACTCACGAGTACGATGTCGGTTATTTTGCTGCAGCGTTGTAATAAGCATTCTTTTTGAGAGAACAATACAAAACTTGATGATATATAAATAGTTAGCTTTTGTTTTTGTTCTTCGGTTAGTAATTGATTGTTAAACAATAACCATTATCATCTGACATACCATTATAAGAATATTGCGAGAGTGCACATTTTTTTAATACATCTGATTCTAATTTTCGATTATATTGGCATCGCAAAAATTCTTATAAAATGGAAAAAAATAAAGGCTATAAATGGAACTTTGCT
The DNA here is from genome assembly GCA_937899145.1 of uncultured Bacteroidota bacterium. Classification (GTDB taxonomy): domain Bacteria; phylum Bacteroidota; class Bacteroidia; order Bacteroidales; family SZUA-534; genus RUG13583. The sequence continues at coordinate 845 of CALBPW010000094.1, read as the reverse complement.
GGAGTTGGCGGAGTTACACGTGTTAATATTGTTAGTGGCGAGGATATTGCCCACCTTGGCGAACTCGACCAAAAACTTTGGACTGTGCTCAGTTGTCCGGTTAAGGGGTTGGAACTTGACGAAAAAACCCTTGCAATGCTTGATGTTGACAACGATGGGAAAATTCGTGTCAACGAGGTGATTGAAGCAGCCGATTGGCTTACATCGGTGCTGAAAACCAACGATTTACTTTTTCAACAAAAAGGCGAAATCAATCTGAACGACATCAAACAAGAAACCGAGAACGGGCAAAAAATTTACGCCTCGGCTAAGCAGATATTGCAAAACCTCGGAAAAGAGGGCGATGTGATTACCATTGCCGACACAGCCGATAGCATGGCCATTTTTGCCAAAACAAAATTCAATGGTGACGGCGTGATAACCACAGAATCAACTGATGATGCTGATTTGAAGGCAGTTATCGAAAATTGCATAAAAACCGTTGGCTCAACCATCGACCGCAGTGGCGTTGAGGGTGTCAATGCCGGCCAAATTGAGGCTTTTTATGCCAATTGTGCCGATTATGATGCTTGGCAAAAGACATCAGTTTTGCCTTACGGCGACAAAACAGCTGCCGCACTTGCCGCTTATCAAGCCATAAAACCAAAAGTTAAAAATGCAACAAGAATCAATGCAAATACTTTCAATTTTTTCATAAATTTTTCTAATTCCTTTCAAATTATTTATTCATTTAAAATTAATCTGTAACAAATTCAATATCATTAATATTGAATACCTTTATTTGATAAGTTCCATCAAGATCGGAAGAGCGTCGTGTAGGGAAAGAGTGTAGATCTCGGTGGTCG
>CALBPW010000093.1 GCA_937899145.1 uncultured Bacteroidota bacterium | reverse complement strand
AGTAGAGAGTAGGATAAAGTATAGAGTAAAAAATAATTATACAATAAAACATCCCGATAGCTATCGGGGACATCAATTAAACAATTAAACTACAAAAAAATATGTCTCACAAAATCAATGGAATACAGCAAATGGGTGTTGGAGTGCCCGATGTGATTAAAGGTTGGGAATGGTACAACAAAAACTTTGGAATGGATGTCAAGATTTTTGACGAGGAAGCTGTTGCAAAGTTGATGTTGCCACACACAGGCGGACAAACACGCGCCCGCCGTGCCATTTTTGCGCTCAACATGCAAGGTGGCGGTGGTTTCGAAATTTGGCAACACACCGGCAAAACACCCGAAATGCCAAAATTCGAAATCAAAATTGGCGACCTCGGCATCTGCATCGCCAAAATGAAAACATCAGATATTCATCTGGCTTACAACACTTTCAATCAACGCGGGCTTAATCTGCTGACCTCTGTCGAAAAAGACCCTGCCGGCACTGAACATTTTTATATAAAAGACTTGTTTGACAACATTTGGGAGTTTGTGCAAGAATCATCGATTTTCACAAAAACCAAAGCCGTCAATGGTGGCATTTTTGGCGGAGTTGTCGGTGTAAAAGATGTTGAAGAAAGTATGGTTGTATATCGCGACATATTGGGGTACGACAAAGTTGTGTACGACAAAACCGATGTATTCACCGATTGGGCTGGCGTACCGGGCAGCGACAACCGCTATCGCCGTGTGCTACTTGCACGCACCGACCAACCGCATGGAGCCTTCTCTCCCATTTTTGGAACATCGCAAATTGAACTTGTTCAAGTACTCGACCGCGTGCAAAACAGCATCTTCGAAGGACGCATTTGGGGCGACCCCGGCTACATTCAAATCTGCTATGACATTGCAGGAACCGATGAACTGCGCGAATTTGTAAAATCAAAAGGATTCCCGTTCACCGTTGACAGCACACAAGCTGCCAACACATTCGACATGGGCGAGGCTGCCGGTAATTTTGCATACATTCAGGCTCCCGAAGGAACTCTACTTGAATTTGTCGAAACACACAAAGTGCCAATCGCAAAAAAATTCGGCATTGTTATCGACCTAAAAAAGCGTGGCATGGACAAGCCATTACCAACTTGGTTGCTGAAATTGTTTGCAGTAAAACGCGTTAAAGTGTGAGGAAAGTGTAGAGAATAAAGTGTAGAGTGTAATGGGAAAACGAAACAATCAATTCTCCGATTCAACAATTCTCCTAAAAATTGCAACACGCACATATTTGAAAATTTGCGCAATTAATTTACATTTGCACCCTAATTTTAAGAAACACACATTTAAATAGTTATGGCAGATACTTCTGATTTCAAAAACGGTTTGTGCATCGAGCTTGATGGCAAACTCTACACAATTGTAGAATTTCTACACGTTAAACCGGGCAAAGGTCCAGCTTTTGTACGCACAAAACTAAAAAACCTTGAAAACGGCAAAATCATCGACTACAACTTCCATGGCGATGTAAAAGTAAAAACCGTCCGCATCGAGCGCCGCCAATACCAATATTTGTACCGCGAAGGCGAAAGTTTTGTATTTATGAACACCGAAACTTATGACCAGATAAATATTGATGGCGATTTGATTGAAAACAACGACCTTATGAAAGAAGGACAATTAGTTGACATCACTTTCCATGCCGAAACCGAGAAACCACTTCAAGCCGAAATGCCACCATACGTTGAATTGGAAGTCACATACACCGAGCCAGGCGTTAAAGGCGACACTGCAACCAACGCAACAAAACCTGCCACACTTGAAACCGGCGCTGTTGTCAAAGTTCCATTGTTTATCAATGTTGGCGAACGTATCAAAATCGACACTCGCACACGCAGCTACGGCGAACGCGTAAAATAAAAATCACATTTTTTCAATATCAAAAAACACCAGCACAACACTGGTGTTTTTTTTGTCTCTTATCCTAATCCTATCTTGCCGGGCAACTCATAAAACATATTTTACTTTCTGTCGCAGATAAAAGATTTCGGCTTGATAGACAGAAATCTTAACAACCCGTCTGCGCTTATGACAGTCGGCTATTATGGAGTATCTCATTGCACCACCATCCTTTTCACCACATTGCCAACCTTTACAAGATAAATACCTATGGCACTGACGCGGATTTTTGTTGCAGATAGGTGTCGGGCGGCCTTAATTGAACACCGTTTGCAGCAAAAATGAAAGATAGCTCTTGAAATATTCGAATTCATATCCATCCCACTATTTCAATTTCTCTTTCTATCCATCTTGTCTATAAATGTATCATAAATCAGAGGATAGATGTCACTTGCATTGAATTTTATGACATGGCTCAAGAGGGGTTGCATATCGTTGGCAAACTCAGGATCTGCCATCTTTATAAAGCTCTTATTGTGTCAAAAACACTCTCCAACTTCCATCTTTCTCTCCACGCTCAACGTACTTCTTCTGAATCAGATGGTCGAGGAGTTTCTGAATGGCAGCGATGCTGATGGCTGTCACTTCTTTCATATCTGCCAGCGTAAGCGTTGGTTGTGTACGCATCGCATTAAGAATTTTAGTATAATTAGGTGTACGGAAAGATATCCGTTCACCATCATACCACCACACGTTTTCATCATGTTCACTCACAAAGAGCACATCGTTATAAACTTCAGTAGTTACCAGATCATTGAAGTATTTCAGAAATGGTTTGATATCCTTAATATCAGCATGTGCACCATCAGTTGGTACAGGACCAACCTCGATATCAGTCTGATGCAACGCCTCTAAATACTTATTCTTTTTACGACTACGCACAACAATCATCGGATAATCGTGACGAGTTAGAATAAAGTTCACCATCAGTCTGGCAATGCGTCCATTTCCATCTTCAAACGGGTGAATACGAATGTATCTGTAGTGGAATAATGCTGCCAACTCCACAGGAGAAAGTTTTCTTTCCTGCTCTGCCTTGTTATACCAATCCACCAAATCAGCCATCAAACCGGGTGTTTCTTCTGGTGAGGCATATTCGAATCGGTCGCCATAGCGAGTGATGACGCTGTTTGGACGAGTCTTATATTGTCCAGCATGGATGACATAGCTTGTTTGTACGCCTCCAGGGAGTTCACGATTGACAGTATAGTCTTCACGTAGCAGGGATT
>CALBPW010000092.1 GCA_937899145.1 uncultured Bacteroidota bacterium | reverse complement strand
GACAAACGCAGTGCTCCGCCAACTGCCTCCGCTACCCCAGCGGGGACTCCTGCACTTATTTGTGAAACACACGAGCTGCGGCCTGAGCATCAACGAGAACTGCGACCCGGATGTGCGGCACGATATGGAAACAATCTTCAACCGCATAACACTTGTCAATGCTGCAAAAACCGAACGGCTAACCATCGATACCAATCTGCGATTTGTAAACCACGTAACAGGATTAAATTCATCGCTGAAAAACGCGGTAATAATTGAACTTAAACAAGATGGACGCGCCGACTCGCAAATGAAGCGCATCTTACTCAATCATCGCGTAAAACCAATGCGCGTCAGCAAATATTGCATCGGCATAACAATAACAAACCCGACAGTTAAATCAAATCGTTTTAAACTGAAAGTCAGAAATATAGAAAAAATAATAAACTCAAAAATTGAATTAATATGATTAGAATTTTCGCAATTATGTTATCGCTTTTGCTGGCAGCGCCAACAATCAGCGCAAGCGCACAAGCCGGTGATAACACAACTAATGAAGCGCTTGCCGATTTTGGTAACATCGAGCCTGACGACGAACTTATTGATGTTCAGACTATCACCGACGCTATGCTGACAACATCGCAAAAAATTACCGAACTTGGCATTCGGTTTCTTCTCAACCTTGTTGTATGCTGGATTTTAGTGCAATTCTTCTACTTTAAAAAGAGCCGCCGCCGCGATTACTATTTCACCTTTATGATTTTCTCGTCGGCAATGCTGATGCTACTTTACATAATGGGTAACGTATCGGTAGGCGTCGGAATGACCCTCGGATTGTTCGCAATCTTTGGTGTTATCCGCTATCGGACAGAGACAGTGCCAATCCGCGAAATGACTTATCTATTTATCATAATCGCACTTGCCGCCGTCAATGGTCTTGCTCCAGTTTTTCAAGTAACCGATGTTGCAACCAATCCTCATTACATTCTCGAAATGGGAAATGTGGGCGTACTTGCGCTTGTTAACTTGCTGATTGTTATACTGATACTGATATTGGAATCAGTTTGCGCATCAAACAACACAACAACCAAACTTGTCCTTTACGACCGTATTGATATGATTGTGCCCGAAAAACGCGCAGAATTGATTGCCGACCTTGAAAAACGTATCGGCGTTAAAATCAATGCGTTAGAGATTGGACATGTCGATTTCTTGAAAGATTCGGCATTTATCAAGATTACTTATAATTTGGAAGATGGCGAAACTAACACCATCAATCAACTTACAAAAGCAAAAAGATACACTGAATAAAACAGATTATGAAGAAGATAGCAATTTTGGCAATGGCTTTAAGTTTGGCTATGCCATCAATTTTAAATGCGAAAACCGAACGCGACGATGGTTCCGATTTTGGCGGTCGCATCTCGGCTGGAGTTGACAAAAAACTTGTAAAAGGCTTGCACACTTATGCTGGTGGCGAGGCTCGCTTCAACGACGATTTTAGCAACTTCGGTCGCTACCAAGGAACTATGGGCGTTAGTTACAAAATCAACAAAGTACTGAAAACCAATCTTAGTTACACCTTCATTCAAAAGAAAAATTCATCTGATGAGTGGAAAAGTCGCAACCGTTTAACTTTCGATATTACAGCATCCGGGCGTCTTGGCGATTTCAAACTATCGCTGCGCGAGCGTTTTCAGGTAACACACCGCAATGGTAGCACCAATCGTTATCAAGATAATAAAAACGCGTGCGTGCTACGTAGCCGCCTGATGTTACAATACAAAGGCTTAACAGCTTGGACACCATACGCTTACGCCGAAATTCGCAATACACTTAACGCTCCTGAATGGTCAGCTACCTACGATGAATCAACAGGCATCTATTCCGATATTGATTTTAAAGGCAATAAAGATGTGTATATCAACCGAGTACGCGGTGCGCTTGGCGCAAGTTGGGAGTTGTCAAAACGCCATTCGTTCGACTTCTTCGCCCTCTACGATTATTGCTACGACAAAGATATTGACACCAACAAAAAAGGCACAAAACTGCGCTCGCTTGAGTATGTCAAAAGCTGCAACATTAGCTTAGGAGTGGGTTACAAATTCTCATTCTGATAAAAAGCGGTTTAGACTACAGTTTGAAAATCAAACCGCAACAGCCGTACAACAGTGTAGGGAAGTTGCGGTTTTTTATTTTTAAGTCGGTTTTTCTCAATTTTATTGTTTCTGAATCCGCGTTGTTGGTATGCAACGTTTTTTAGCAAGTAAACACAATACTTGCCGATGCCGAGCAACGAAGTCAATGGCAATCGCAATTTGAACACCAAGAACGCTTCATAA
>CALBPW010000091.1 GCA_937899145.1 uncultured Bacteroidota bacterium | reverse complement strand
CTACAATAACATCGCGACGGCCGGACAGGAGTGAAGATGTGGTGTGCAATCGCAGTTTCTCGATTTCGTCGTTGATGCTCAAATCCTTTTCAATATAAGTGTCAGTTACCGGAATGTAGGCCTCGGGCTGGTAGTAATCGTAGTACGATACAAAATATTCGACGGCATTGTTCGGAAAAAACTCTTTAAACTCACTATATAGCTGGGCTGCAAGCGTTTTGTTGTGGCTCAAGATGAGCGCTGGCCGCTGCGCTTGCTCAAGCATGTTGGCAATGGTGAATGTTTTGCCCGAGCCGGTTACGCCCAACAAGGTTTGATACCGCTGCCCGTTATTCAACCCCTCAACAAGTTCTCTGATGGCTTGTGGCTGGTCGCCTGTCGGCTTATATGGCGATTGGATTTTTAGTCGCATCTTACTTTCGGTGAATTGGCGAACCGTTGAACTGGTGAATCGACTCACCGATTATCCGATTGAACGATTCAACATTAAACTACTTCTTATAAAAAATCATATAAACAGGATAGTGGTCGCTATATCCGCCGTAGTATTTTCCTGCGTATGAGCGAGATGGCTCTTTGTCGCCGTTATTATTTGTGAAACTGATAAAGTCGGGCGAAAAGATGTAGCCAGTCGGGTATTCTTGTTTTTTTGCGTTATCGTATTCATTGTAAATGCGGAAGCCTTTGGTTCGGGTTAGCAATTGGCGACTGACAATCAAGTTGTCTAACATTGAGTAAATGCCTTTGTAATAATAAGTTCCGCTACCAAATTTGCCTTTGTTTTTTTGTTGAAGGTCGTACAAGATATTGTTCAACTTGCTGTATCGGCTTGGCTCTCTTGCCTCCAAAATTTCGTAAACACTTTCGTTGTCGGGCTCGTCGTTGAAGTCGCCCATTATCATAATATTGCTTTGTGAGTTTTTTTTGAGGATAGAATCGGTAACCTGTTTTAGCGCGTCGGCACACTGATTGCGCTTGTTGGCTGTTTTTTCGACACCGCCAATTCGCGATGACCAATGGTTAACAAAAATATGCAAAGTGTCTTTTCCCGAAAGGCCTTTCACATATAAAATGTCGCGTGTGCGGTGGTTGTTTGGACGCAGCCGAACATTTATGGCGCGGTGCGATAAATAGTTGAAAGTCTTTGGGTTGTACATTAGTCCGCAATCAATTCCGCGGTTGTCAGGCCCTTCTTCCAAAATACATTTGTAGTTAGCATTAGAAATGGCGGGTTGAGTGGCTAAGTCGCGCAAAACATCGATGTTTTCAGCCTCTACAATTGCCACAATATCAGGGAATTGTCCATTTGCAGGATTGACGGCTGCAATAACTTCAGCAAGATGTCGCAGTTTTTCGTTGTATCGT
>CALBPW010000090.1 GCA_937899145.1 uncultured Bacteroidota bacterium | reverse complement strand
ATCCTCGCAAAAACTGGTCGTGTCCGGGCGTTACCTGCCCCGACAAGTACGGCCAGATTCTGAGCAAGGATATGAGTTGGACCGTTGACACCAAGCACATGAGCTGGACCAACCAAGCCAAATTTATGCACTGCTTGCCTGTCCGCCGCAACATGATTGTTACCGACGACGTTATTGAAAGCCCCGACTCAATTGTGATTCCAGAGGCCGCAAACCGTGTAGTATCGGCACAAACTGTGCTCAAACTGATGCTTGAGAGCGAGTTTTAAAAAAGACTTAGAACAGCAGACTATATAGAATTACGTTGTGCGAAAAACTCAGCCAAAACCGACAAACACTTCGGTTTTGGCTGAGTTTTTTTTGAATCAAATTGTTTGATACAATGAAACCGGCCCTTCGTGCCAGCGTTTGGTGCTTTCCTGTTCCAACTCTTTATACATATCGGAAGCGTACACTTTGTGTATGGCATCGAGAAGTGTAACATTGTGATTACGAGCGTACATTTGCGCCACAGCCATTACTTTGCCTGGGAGTAACAGATATAAATTGTCTTGTGTCAGTTCGCCATTCATTTTACTTCAATTGCTTCAACAAAATGTAATAATTGCATCGATTTCTCGGTGTGGAATAGCATCTGGTCAACTAATTTATAAACTTTTAGTTCCGCCAGTAAGGTCTCTTTCGAGATGAAGCCTTGTTCGAAAAGTCCGAACTGCAGATAAACACGGTCGTTGGCTACAGGGCCATACACAATATCATAATCGTGCGTAAATGTTTCGTCTTGGCGGTTACGCATAACAAAATCCACCCATTCGTCAGTGGGTTTGTCGAAGCGGAGCACTTTCACCGAGTTCAATTCGTCTTCGTTTATCTCGTAGATATTTACATATTTACGTTTACCTATGCTTTTCGTTTTTTTAAGAATCCATTCACGCGCCTGTTGCTCTGATGTGGTTGTGTAAAAGCCGGAACCGTAATCTAATGTGCGCGTTGGTTGCAGCATTCGAGGTTGCTTTATGACAATATTGCTTCCGTGGTGGAGTTTCATTTGTGCAATCGGATAAATTCTTCAATATCAGCGACAATCCAATCTTCGCCCTGCGTGTGCAAGGCTTCGTAGCCGTCAATTAAATATTGGGTTGCGCCTGTTTTGTCGAACAATTGTAACACATCGGCACCCGATAGTTGATGCCGCATTTTATATGCTTCAACGCAAAACGAAAGAAAGTATAATGGCTCTGTAGTGTTCATCGCATACTGCTTACAACTGTTGCCAAAATACTACTTTTTTTTGAAATACGCGAATAAAAGATGTTCAGCCAAAACCGACAAGCACTTCGGTTTTGGCTGAGTTTTTTTGGCAAGATGCCGTTATCGGTTACTTTTTCACAATCTTATGCGTAACCACGGCTCTTTCATTTACCCCAAAAAAAGAACATACCCGTCCATGTCCGAAAAAGAAAACACCTGACTTTGACACTTTTTCTGTGTCTAATGCACAACTTATTGATTATCAGTGTTTGTTTGCGATTCCCCAAAAATACTCTTCAAAAAGGAGTCTGATTTGTTCCTGCCGTTTGGTCAGGAAGAGAGTCTTTGTGAGGGTGTCTTCGCCTACTTTTACTCTGACGGTAGGGACGGTCTTTGCGATGCTTAGGACGGTATTGACGCTCAGCTCCACCTTGTTCTTTTTCAGCAGCCTGTCCAGCTCGTAATAAACCTTCAACGCGACAAAGCAGATGCTGATGTGCGCCTTGATTCTGTTGTGATTGAAGTGGAATATCGGGTGTATCTCCAGTTTCGATTTCGTGATGATACCCGTGGCGTATTTCGCCCGCAATTTCTTCACCCTTTTAATTAATGGACAGTTTCCATTAATTCTCTATCCACGAAACCGCCAAATTCGATAATCAGCGAGAATTAAATGGCTAACGTCTGCGCTTTAGGGCGTGGACTATTCGCGTTTATCTGCTGTTTGGGTTACTTGGCGGCGCCTGTGGGTGGGGGAAACTTTTTAACGGATAGTTTACGCTTTTTTATGGATATACACATAGGACATCAGATTCAAGCCGACCTGAAAACCGACCATTTCCAGAAATACAAGCAGACACGCTCAAAATGGTGAAATCGTTCAAACTCAACACTATGCAACCGATGGACAAAGAGATGATGAAGGCGATGTTTGGGAAGATAAGGTGAGAATGTGGTCCTCTTGAAGATTCTTTTATGCCGATAAAAACATCAAAAAGGTTGTAACACTACAACCTTTTTGTAAACATTTTATATCTTTATGGCATTGAAAGATTATTTGTATGAAATATCTTAATGTCAAAAAAGTTTTGGCAGCCTGGCAAAATTTGCAACCATTGTCTGAAAAAGATAGGGATAGACTCAGTAGTCGTTTCACGGTGGACTTCAACTATAATAGCAATCATATTGAAGGCAACACGCTGACTTATGGTCAGACGGAAATTCTATTGTTATTTGGTAAAGTAATTGGCGAAGCTGATGTGCGTGATGTTCAGGAGATGACAGCGAGTAACGTGGGGCTGCGTATGATGTCTGAAGAGGCGTTAGTGAAAGAGATTCCGCTAACACAGGACTTTATCCGAACGTTACATAAAACATTGCTTCGTGAAGATTATACTGTCTATCGAGAACTTCCTGGAGGCGTACAAACAAGCTATGTCATCCATGCAGGACAATATAAGACTCGTCCAAAC
>CALBPW010000089.1 GCA_937899145.1 uncultured Bacteroidota bacterium | reverse complement strand
GCAAGGTGGACTTTTCAGTGTCGCAGCCTCGCCTAGTGGTGGATCGGTCGCAGTCGGTGGTGCTGAAGGAAACAGCATATTTTCTGACTGCAAAGTATCGGGCAAAATCGAAGCTTACGGCAACGAACCTGTTGGCTTAGGAGGCATAGCAGGTTGTATGATGATGATTGATGTAGTAAAAAACTGCACTGTTGATGTAACAATCAAAACAACTAAAGGAGGGCACGCAATCGGCGGACTCTGCGGCTATGCCGGCACAATGAGTGATCCAACTCCAGTTTATGAAGTTGAGGGCGTTACTTGCACAAAATATCCTGCCGAATTTTCAGATTGCAACGTAACTGTTACAATTGATGCTCCAAACGCAACCCACGTTGGCGGTCTTGTTGGTACTCCTTTGTACTACTACAATCAAGAAACGGCATTCAATTTAACAAATTGCACTGTAGCCGGAACTATCAACAACACTGTTACTCCGGGCGCAATTATTGGTCGTGCAAACGAGGGCAAAATCACTTCTTGCACGGCAAGTGTCAAGGTTGACGGAAAGGCTTTTGACACCGAAGTTGGTACAACAACAACCGCTTATATGTCGGGCGACCAAGGCGAATAGAACTACAAATTAGCGATAAGCGGTTAATTAATATCTCGGTGAGAGACTACCAAAAGGGTAGTCTCTTTTTTTGTCATAAATGCCTTATAGTTAGATGTTTTCTTTTTTTTACAATGCAAAAGAAGATGCAAGGTTTGTAACTGCTTTTTATGTATATGGAATCCGACGCCAAACTTTTGCATAAAGTTTTCAAAATTGTATTTAACAAAAAACGCCCGATTTCTCGAGCGTTTTATTTTCTGAAATAGGATAATTGCTTATCCGCTTTTAAATCATCTCAATCAGCATATCAACAGCTTTGCCAATGCCATCCGGATTTTTCCCGCCAGCCGTTGCAAAGAAAGGTTGGCCACCTCCACCGCCCTGAATCTCCTTGGCAACACTGCGAATCATATTTGTCGCATTCATTCCGCCCGACACCAACTCGTCTGATAAAGCGACTGTGATTTGTGGTTTGCCATTGGTGACGCACCCCGCAATAAATGCTGCTTTTTCTGATAGTTGGCTACGTAATTGGAATGCGATATTTTTAACCGCATCAGCATCAAATTCGCCTCGCAATACCATCAGCTTTACGCCATTTTTATCGATGGCTTTTTGCAGCAGCATTTCTTTTATTTGTTGGCATTTTTCAGCCATAAATTGCTCTGCCTGTTTTTTGTATTCAGCGTTTTCCTCAAATAGTTTTTTGATTGATTGTGTGAGATTTGGTGTGTTGTTGAAGAAATTCTTGATGTCGCGCATTGTATCTTCGGCCAATTCAATCAGTTTTTCAGCATTCTCGGCAGTAACGGCTTCAATACGTCTGACTCCGGCAGCTACAGAACTTTCTGATAATATTTTAATCAACCCGATTTCGCCAGTCGCATAAACGTGAGTTCCGCCACAAAGTTCGATTGATGGACCATATTTTATAACACGAACCGTATCGCCATATTTTTCGCCAAATAAGGCCATTGCGCCAAGCGATTTTGCCTCTTCGATAGGCATATTTCGATTTTCTTCAAGCACAAGATTTTGCCTGACAAGACGGTTTGCTATCCGCTCAACTTGCCGCAATTCATCATCGGTAACTTTCTGGAAATGAGAGAAATCGAAGCGGAGCGAATCGGGCGACACAAACGAGCCTTTTTGCTCAACATGTGTGCCAAGCACCTGACGCAGAGCGTAATGAAGAAGGTGGGTAGCCGTGTGGTTATTTGCTGTTTGTTGGCGGCGCTCAATGTTGACAACGGCGCGGAAGGTTGCTGTCGGGTCTTTGGGCAGCAATTTTGCAAAATGCACACTCAAATTATTCTCCTTTTTTGTATCGATGATTTCGATGCGCTCGCCATCGGCTTCCAAATAGCCGGTGTCGCCAATCTGACCGCCCATTTCGGCATAGAATGGTGTGCGATTGAGCACAATCTGGAACATCTCGGCATTTTTCTGTTTTACTTTCCGGTAGCGCAAAATTTCGGCATCAACCTCAAGCAGGTCGTAACCAACAAATTCCGACTCTCCTTCTTGCAAGTAAACCCAATCGCCAGTTTCAACTTGTGCTGCATTGCGTGCGCGTTCTTTTTGTTTCTGCATCTCAATGTCGAACTCGCTATGATTTACTGTCAATCCATTTTCGCGCAGTATTAACTCTGTTAAATCAAGAGGGAATCCGTAGGTGTCGTATAGTGTAAATGCTTCAACACCAGATATTTCGGTTTTTTTAGACGATTTGGCATCTGCCATAACTTTATCAAGCAGGCGCATACCTGTTTCAAGTGTGCGGAGAAAGGCTTCTTCCTCTTCTTTTATCACCTTCTCAACAAGCGACTGTTGTGCTTTCAGTTCGGGATAAGCATCGCCCATAGTGTCGATAAGTACAGGTAACAATTTGTACATAAATGCTTTACGTTGTCCGAGGAATGTGTATCCGTAGCGGACGGCGCGGCGCAAAATTCGGCGGATTACGTAGCCTGCTTTTGCGTTCGATGGCAGTTGTCCGTCGGTTATTGAGAAGGCGATGGTGCGAATGTGGTCGGCAATTACGCGCATTGCAATGTCGGTTTTTTGGCCTTTGCCGTATTCGCAATTTCCGATTTTTCCAATCTCCTTAATAATTGGTTGGAACACATCGGTGTCATAGTTCGATTTTTTGCCTTGCAGAGCCATGCACAAGCGTTCAAAGCCCATACCGGTGTCAACGTGTTTTTGAGGCAGAAGTTCAAGTGAGCCGTCGGCTTTGCGGTTGAACTGCATAAACACAAGGTTCCAAATTTCGATGACAAGCGGATTGCTTTGGTTTACAAGCTCACGCCCGGGCAGTTTTGCTCGCTCATCGTCGTCGCGCAGGTCGATGTGGATTTCAGAGCACGGGCCACACGGACCTGTGGCGCCCATCTCCCAAAAATTGTCGTGTTTGTTGCCGCAAATCACATGGTCTTTCGGTAGATATTTAAGCCAGATTTGTTCAGCTTCGGTGTCCATTTCTAAATTTTCTGACGGGTCGCCTTCAAAAACAGTTGCATAAAGGCGGTCTTTCGGAAGTTTGAAAACATCGGTAAGCAGTTCCCAAGCCCAAGCAATGGCCTCGGCTTTAAAATAGTCGCCAAACGACCAGTTGCCAAGCATCTCGAACATTGTGTGGTGGTAAGTGTCAAGCCCGACTTCCTCCAAATCATTGTGTTTGCCCGATACGCGAAGGCATTTCTGACTATCGGCAACGCGTGGCCATTTGCGTGGCGATATGCCCAGAAAAATGTCTTTAAACTGGTTCATGCCAGCGTTGGTGAACATAAGTGTCGGGTCGCCCTTAATAACCATCGGAGCACTGCTCACAATTTGGTGTTGTTTCGATGCGAAAAAATCTTTAAACTGATTGCGTATCTCTTTCGAATTCATCATGTTATGTATTGAATTATGACTATATTTCGATAAATTTTTGTAAGTTGCAAACTTATTTCTTTTTTGTTTAGTTTTGTGCTTTAAATTTCAAGTTTTCAAAAAAATAATGTCGAAGGTCAGATTCAGTTTCGATACCGATAAGCTTAGCTACAATAAAATAACATTATCGACACGGCAAAAAATATTCCGTTTTTTGGGTGGCGCAGTAGTGCTTATTGTTGGTGCGGGGCTGATTTTGTTAGCTTTATCGGTTTTATTTGAAACAACAGGCGAGAAGATTCAGAAACGTGAAAACAAACAACTTCTTTTTCAGTATGAATTATTGAGCCAAAAAGTTGAAAATATGGCTCGGAATATGGACGAGATTCAGCGTCACGATGATAATATTTATCGGCTAATTTTTGGTGTCGAGCCTAACAATATTGACACGTTAACATCTGAAAAGCGACGTTCTGAATTAACTGAATTCTCTAATACTGAGCTAATTGCAATGGCTGCGCAAAAACTTGACAGCATATCGTGTCGTTTAAACAGCAAAACTGATATTTACGATGAAGTGCAATTGCTTGCGCAGAAAAAAACACGTTTTTTGGCGTCAGCGCCATCGCTTTTGCCAATCGGCAATAATGCTGCAGCGCAAGTGGCGGCGGGCTTTGGGTATTGTATCCATCCTTTTTATCGAACATTAAAAATGCACCAAGGTATCGACATTACAGCCCCGGTGGGCACTTTGGTTTACGCGACAGGCAATGGCAAGGTGTTGAGTGTTGAAAATCACCCCAATAGCAGTGGACGTGTTGTTGTCATAGACCATGGTTTTGGTTACAAAACTGTTTATGCGCATCTTGGCAAAACAATGGTGCGCGCTGGCCAACGGCTTCAGCGTGGCGATGCAATAGGCGAGGTGGGAAGCACTGGCCGCTCAACGGCTCCGCATTTGCATTACGAGGTGCTACATCGCAATAAACCTGAAAATCCAATTAATTATTTTTATACCGATTTAACGCCTCAAAAATACAATGCTTTAGTTAGCGCATCGAGCCGTACAACAATGAGTTTTGACTAAAAATTTGAGTTATGCCGTACAAAGAACAAAAAATCGAGAAGTTGTTTTACACAATTGGCGAAGTTGCCGATATGTTTAAAGTTAATACATCGCTCATTCGCTATTGGGAGCGAGAGTTCGATATTATCAAGCCGCAACGTAACAAAAAAGGGAATCGTCTTTTTACTAAAAAAGATGTCGATAACTTTTACATTATATATAATCTTGTAAAAGAGCGTAAAATGACACTTGATGGTGCTAAAAAGAAACTTCACGACAACAAGGAAGACACAATTAATAATATAGAAGTTGTCCGCTCGCTTGAGCAAATAAAGCAAATGTTGCTTGACGTGCGCGATTTGTTGTGATATATAGAAGTGGTTGAAAAACAGCAGTTTAAAAAGATTGTCGTACACAATAATTGAAGAAGGATAGAATTATTAACAAAACGTTTAAAAATTATTTTGCTTTTTTTAATTCTTTTGCTTTTTGTTTCTATTTTTGTGAAAAGAAAAATTTGTTATGAATGATTTGACAATAACACCAAGCAAGCAAAATCCCGATTTGCGTTTTTGCGCATCTACGGGTGAGTTAACAATTGCCGGGCAATCGCTTCCTGAAAACGCCACATTGCTTTATGGCTCAGTTCTTGAGTGGATTGAAGAATATGCAAAAAATCCTGCGCCAAAAACCATTTTAATATTTAAAATGCGCTATTACAACACAGCATCTTCAAAAATGTTCTTCAACATCATTAAGCGAATGAATCTTTTATCGAAAAGCGGTGCTAATGTTGAAATTCATTGGTACTACCAACAAGACGATGAAGATATGCTTGACCAAGGTGAATATTTTCGCGATTTGGTAGATTTACCATTCAAATTCTTCTCTTTAGAATATTAAATAAGTAGAGCATAAATCTTATTTTGTAGCTGCTCAGTTTCTGAGCAGTTTTTTTTTGTGGTCAGCAGTGGGCAATCGGCAGTCAGCGGCCGGCTTCCAAAACCTACCCCCCCAATCAAAAAGTACGTGTTACACTAAAAAAGATTTTTGCCAAATAATAGATAAATAAAATACCTACATTTGCGCTCGCTTTAAAAAACAGCATTTATAAATTATTAATTATGAGAAAGCATATCTTTAATGCAGGACCGTGTAAGTTGTCCGACCAAACTTTGCAAAACACAGCAAAAGCTGTTCTTGAACTTGACAATTGCGGACAATCTATTTTGGAAGTATCACACCGTTCAAAGGATTTTCAAGCCGTGATTGATGAAGCCGACGCCTTATTCCACGAGGTTATGAACATCCCGGCTAACTATCATGTTCTGTTCCTCGGTGGTGGTGCAAGTACCCAATTTGCTATGCTCCCATTCAACTTTTTGAAGACAAAGGCAGCATACGTAGATACCGGCACATGGTCATCCAAGGCTATTAAGGAAGCTAAACTCTTTGGCGAGGTAGAGATTATCGCTTCGTCGGAAGCTGCAAACCACACCTACTACCCAAAAACGGGCAGCTATGTGATTCCTGCCGATGTTGATTATCTGCATATCACAACCAACAACACTATTCGCGGAACAGAAATCCTGACC
Source organism: uncultured Bacteroidota bacterium (assembly GCA_937899145.1). Lineage (GTDB taxonomy): Bacteria > Bacteroidota > Bacteroidia > Bacteroidales > SZUA-534 > RUG13583. Next base: position 2,781 of record CALBPW010000089.1, on the reverse strand, counting down.
GACATCGACTCGCCAGTTCCATTGTTTGCCGATATGTCGTCGGATATTTTGAGCCGCCCTGTTGACGTTAGCAAATACGCTGTAATCTACGCTGGCGCACAAAAGAACGTCGGCCCGGCAGGATGTACGGTTGTCATCATCCGCGACGATATGCTCGACCGCGTGGTTGCCGACCGCGCCATTCCGTCGATGCTGCGTTACGACATCCACATGAAGAACGGCTCAATGTACAACACTCCGCCGTGCATCAACATCTTTGCAATCCGCGAAACACTCCGCTGGATAAAATCAGTTGGCGGTCTTGAGGCAATGGAGAAACTTGCCATTGAGCGTGCGAACATTGTTTACGCCGAAATCGAACGCAACTCGCTATTTACATCGCCAGTTGAAAAAGACTCTCGCTCGCGCATGAACATTCCATTTGTTTGGACACCGGGCAACGAGCAATACCAAGACGCATTTATGGATTTCGCTAAAAAATGCAACATTGTCGGCATCAAAGGACACCGCTCAGTAGGTGGTTTCCGCGCATCGTGCTACAACGCTTGCACCGTTGAAGATTGCCAAGCACTTGTTAACTGCATGGCAGAATTTGAAAAACAAGTTAAAAAATAAGAGATGAAAACAATATTAGTTGCAACAGAAAAACCTTTTGCAAAACAGGCTGTTGACGGCATCAAAGAGATTGTCGAGAAATCGGGCAACAAATTCAAACTGCTCGAGAGCTACACCGACAAACAGCAACTGCTTGACGCTGTGGCTGATGCCGATGCCATAATTATCCGCAGCGACAAAGTTACCGATGAGGTGATGGCTGCCGGTAAAAATCTGAAGATTGTTGTCCGCGCAGGCGCTGGTTACGACAACGTTGACCTTGAGGCTGCCACAAAACGCGGCATTGTTGTAATGAACACTCCGGGTCAGAACTCAAACGCCGTGGCCGAGTTGGTATTCGGCCTGCTGGTGTTCGGTGTGCGCAACTTCTACAACGGCAAGTCGGGTGCCGAACTGAAAGGCAAGAAATTAGGAATCCTCGCTTTCGGTCAGGTTGGCCGCAATGTTGCCCGCGTGGCTAAAGGCTTCGATATGGACGTTTACGCCTATGACGCTTTCTGCCCCAAAGATGTTATTGAGGCTGCTGGCGTTAAAGCTGTTGACAATCAGGACGCATTGTTTGAAAACTGCGACATTGTATCGCTTCACATTCCTGCAACGCCTGAGACCAAGCAGAGCATCAACTACGCGCTTGTCAACAAGATGAAGAAAGGCGGCATTGTTATCAACACCGCACGCAAAGAGGTCATCAATGAGCCGGAACTCATCAAACTGATGGAAGAGCGCCAAGATTTGAAATATATCACCGACATCGCTCCCGATGCCGACGCTGATTTCAAAGCAAAATTCGAGGGCCGCTACTTTGCAACCCCGAAAAAGATGGGCGCACAGACCGCCGAGGCCAACATCAACGCCGGCTTGGCCGCCGCCAATCAGATTGTAGATTTCTTCGCCACTGGCAACAAGAAATTTCAGGTGAATAAGTAATTCGGTACTAACCGATACTGAAAAAGGCTGCTCGTTTGAGTGGCCTTTTTTGTTGGTGCAGGGTTCTATTTCGCACAGCCCCGATAGCTATCGGAGACACTGATAAACACAGATTTTTATGAAAAAATTACCCGTTTTTATGACCAAAAATGAAATAGCAAGTTTCTATCGCATTTTGCAGAGAACAAACAATCACATACATTTGTGAAATAAACCATAAAATATTTGCTTATGTCATAAACAACAGATTTTCATACACATATTTTAATAGGGAAAAGTTGCATCTTGATTTGGAACTTTGAAAACTTCGACAACTTTCAAAAAAACTTTTACCAAAACAATGCAAAGAGCACTCGCCTTTGGGCGTGCGCTTTGTCGTATAGTTGGTAAAAGTTAGGTAGTCGAAGACCTTCAAAGTTTCAATGAAAACGATAAAGTGTCACGTCTTTTTTTATGTGTGTAGCTCACAATATCCAACGACACAAATTTTGTTAAAACATTAATAATTAAATTTTCAGACAAGATGAAAAATATACTGAAATTAGGCCTTACGGCTTGCCTTGCAGCAGCGTTTGTGTTTGCAGGCTGCAAAAAAGACGACGACAGCAAGTACTCTGTAACCCTGAGTGCCAACAATGCCGAATGGGGCGTTGTGGCAGGCTCTGGCGAGTACTATGAAGGAACCGAAATCACCATTATGGCAACCGCCAATAGTGGCTACCACTTTGAAAATTGGAGCGACGGCGATGCCATAAACCCGCGCACACTCACCATCAGCAAAAACTTGGCACTGATTGCCGTTTTCGCCGAAGGCGCAGCCAGTCCGCAAGGCGGACAGGGCACTCAGCAAGGCGGCGACAATACACAACAACCTGTTGCGAATGTGGAAATTCTGCCTAAAAAAGTTACGAAGATTGTAATGACGCATAGTGCAGAAGAGCTGGAGTATACTTACCTTTTTGACACTCAAGGCAGAATCATTTCAGACTCAAGAACATATAGAGGCAAAATGGAGAGAATCAAGACCTATACCTATACCGATAAAACAATCACGTGCTTAAGAGATGGAGAACCGAGTTATGTTTATAATCTTGAAAATGGCAGAATAGTTTCAGAAAAGAATGTGGAAAGTGGAAGTGTGTATAAATACTCTTACTCATCTGATGGCTATTTGGCATCGATTACATTAACAAGCGAGACCCGAGATCGGAAGAGCGTCGTGTAGGGAAAGAGTGTAGA
>CALBPW010000088.1 GCA_937899145.1 uncultured Bacteroidota bacterium | reverse complement strand
GCGACCACCGAGATCTACACTCTTTCCCTACACGACGCTCTTCCGATCTATTGCCCCTTTTTAGGGTCGACGCTGCGAATAGCATTATTATATGCTTTGGTTTCGTTTTGTCCAACACCTTTCACATCAATTGATGTTTGACTATACACATTGCCTGTCTCATTATCAACAATAAACATATTTATAGTAAGCGTAAGCGCGTGCATTGGTGGTGCTGTCGCTGTCAATTCTTTGCTCACCTCATCAATGGTTGCCTTCATTGAAAATAGCGGATTATTGCCATCGCCTGCCAAACCATTTAGCGTACACAACTGGCGCATTTTATTGGTTAACATATCCTTAGCAGCCGCAGGCGCATTTGGGTCGTCAACAATTGGCGTTAGCGATATGCGCTCCATATCATCAGCCTTGTCGTTGTTGTTTTGCGCAAAACCAATGCTTACAAACAACATTCCTATACTTAACAATAAATATCTCTTTTTCATATTATTAAAGTTTAACAGGTTTAATGATTAGTTTAATAGGATTAACAGGTTTAACAAGTTTAAAAATTATAAAATTCCTGACTTCCAATCCCGATGGTTATCAGGACTGACTCCTAAATAACAAATACTACTTTTCGCCTATAACCACCCACGCTTCGCCAAGCCCACGCATGTACACTTTTGAGTCGAGCATAAACGGCGATTCCGACAAGAATTTTTTCAGATTGTTAGCAAAAACACGAGTATCCATTGCCCGTTGCTTACCGTTTCGCTCATAATATAATGGTATGCGCACTTGCTCATAGCGTTGGAAATTTTCGGTTCCATCGGCTAAGCTATAGCGCCCGCTAACAGTATTTTCCGCCATCCAATCTTCGATAAGAACGCCAAGCTCATCGGTGTTGCCATTGTAGTCAAATTCCTCGTTCAGGTCTATTGGCGAGCCATCAAACAATTTAACCATAATCTTAACTTCGCGACCATTGGCGAACATGTCTTCAAAATGCCTCATCAGCCGCCCTGTAAATTCGTCCATGTGGCTAAGCACAGCCTCTTCAAGCAACAATTCAGCCGATGCTGATGAGCTTGGAGCCCCCGCACCTGTCGAACTTGCTATATTTTTACTTGTATAAGCATCTAAACCATTGAGTATAAAATTGATACTACGTTTAGGTCCTTGTTGCGTGATGGTATAATCCAAATCCATAATTATATCGGCTTTGGCAGTACGTTTTAGCGCGTCAATAGGCGACTCCACAATACTTCCTCCGTCTTTGCCAGTCAAAACCGACGATTCGGCATTTTCGTTTGCAATGTTTTTCAGCTCTTGCTCCAAATCTTTTAGTGGAAATTCGCGGTCAGCCATTATGCCACTCATTTTTGAAATCACAAGACGCAATTCAGTATCATTTTGCATTGCTTTTTTATAGTCGGGCAATGTTACTTGAGTGCCTTGATTGTCAAAAGTTATTGAATATCCGTGAGATATACAATATCTATCGCTTGGCACAACCATAATTGTTGGTTTTTTAGCTTGCCCAAATGCTGATGCTGTTATGACAGCAAGAGCGAATATTGATATTATCTTTTTCATAATCGGAAATTTATCAAGTTAAAATCCAAAATTCAGTTTTCGAGCAACACCTTGTCGCTCCATCTCTTTACGCAGTTCGTCGTAAGCTATCGACATTGATACGCCCACTTTGTAGGTCTTTTTGTTGACGCGGACACGGTCGGTTGGTACGCCATCGGTTGTCAGGTTAACGTATTGCAAATATTTTCCGCCGGGAGCAAAAAAGTTATCGAAATATTCTTGGTTTTTCTCCAATGCGTCATCGTCGGTTGTGATGGCGGGCGTTGAAGCCGCTAAACCATTAGTTGCGGCTGGAAAACCGCGAAAAATAGCACAAGCCACTCCTAACTCTTTTGCATGGCGAATGGCGTCTTCTGGCGTTTTGCCATATCCCCAAACCTTGACAAGTTTAGTTCCATCAACACCTACAGCCAGCGTCGCAACCTCATAGTTATACTTGCTGTTATATTCAATTTTGCGCACCTTATTGCGCGATTGTGCCTGTGCCGAACAACTGACAAAAACTGCGGCCACAAGGCTTAATAATGTCATTTTCAAAATCTTTTTCATTGTTTTATGTTTTGTTTAACAGGTTTATCAAGTTTAAATTCCCAATTAATAAGACGAGTTGAAATTAAAATTCGATGCGCACACCAAAACTAATATTTGCAGCATCGGCTCTACCATCGAACAAATCGGAATATTTTGCATCAATATCAAAATCAGTGCCATCTTCGCCGTCATCTTTTGCTGTTGTAAAGGCGTCGCCTAAACCCGCATAATAAGTGAGAGAGCCAACAAGTTGCACATTATACCGAATATTGACAGCGGCTTGAATACCTGCACCTCCAAACAGACTTACAATGTTTTTCTTATCAATATAATGCTTGCTTAAATGAGAATCGATAAAATCAGCAAATTCGGCAGCAAGCAGCAAATGACCTGATAATGAGAAGTTATGCGTCAGATAAAAACCTTTCGACACACCAAATTCAGCGCCATAGAATATCATTTTTGCATCTTCCAAATCGTTGTAATACTTATCATTACGTTTGCTGAATATTGAGCAAGTATTGCGCAAATCATATTTTCCAAAATCGATATGTCCGCCAAGAATCAGTTTTAACTGCGGAACGTTGGTCAAAGCGCCAGTCAACACTTCTATTTTCAGATTAGCGCCACTCAACGCTCCCGCTCCATAGCCAAATGTAACGCCCATGCCAACGTCGTTTGTTTGCTCAAGAAACATACCTTCGGCTAAGCTATGGCCTGCCACTTGGTAAAAATTCGACATCAGAGCATCGTCGGAAGTATTGCCCGAAGCCACTTTGCGGTTATCTGCCACTTTTTTTGCACGAATCACACCGCGACGCTCAGCATACACATCATTATTATTGTTCATTCGATACTCATATACAAAATAGCGGTCGTCAACCGACAGACTCTCTTTTTTGCCGATTTTGGCTTTCAAAGGATGTTTGCTGTACAAAGCAGTACGCACTTTCAAATCAGAAACATTATTCTCAAATGAGTTTACAAGGCTTGAAACGCTATTGTTAACCAATAATTTAAATTGATTTTCGGCTGTTGTTGCTGTTGATTTATATTCAGTTCCCTCAACAGTTGCAGATGCCGAGCTAACAAACTGCAATTCGAAATTGGCATTGTCAAAGGTCTGCCTTTTCGATGCTTTAACATCGTCCGCCTCATCGTCGAAAATCCACATTGTGCTGTAAAAATCGCTCATTGCGGTTTTTACGTCCGACAATTTATATAGGTATCCCACCAATTCGCCTTGATACCCCTCCTTAGAACGCGATACGGGTTTTGCGTTCTTATTGTAAGCGCGTTTGCGGGCGTCTTGTTCGTTGTACACTTCTTCCATTGTTTTAACCGATTTGTACGACAATACCAATATATATGAGTGTGCGACCAGATTTTCGCCACCATCCTGCAATTTTGAAAGACCTAATTTTGAAGCCGATGCGGCAATAACATCAGCATCGGTGGCATTATAAAGCCCGCGCTCGTGCACCACCGACATATCAAACGAGCCGTCGGCTTTGCGTGAAAACCACTTAGCAAGTATCTCATTAGCGATATGTTTGTTATCTAATAGTGATTTTAAATCGGATGAGCCTGTCAACACCCGGCTATCCAACATATTATTGTCGAATTTATCGGGAATTACAACCGAGTTCATTGCATTTGCAATATTTGAATGAAACCGGACTCCATTATCCAAATACAACACCGTAAGAGCATTTCGGCTATAGTTCTCATTTTGTTCAACCTTACTACCAATATTTTCAACTTGTTGAGAATAAGTGTTTTGCATCGGCAACAGTAATACCGATGCGCACAAAATTTTTATCAATTTTTTCATAACATATTACAACTAATATTCAAATATAGTTTTTTAGTTGATTGCAACAAATAAATTTTGTTGAACTGGCTAATCGGCGGATTGGCTAACCGAAACCAAATTTTCAGAGTTGCCTTGTAAGTTTTAAGCGATAAAGCGACGTTGCGAAAGATGATTATTATGGTAAATAATAATGATTTTTAACATAAAGATTCGCTTTACACACATAATTCACTGATAATGAAATGATTATAAAAATTTGATTTTTTTAGATATTTTTTTTACCAAAATATTTGCAGAATAAAAAAGAGGTGTTACTTTTGTGGCATAAGGTTATAGTTCTTTGAAAGCTTGGTGTAAGATCTCTTCTTTTTTAATGTCTAACTATAACCTTCTCTTCTTTTAGGGCTACAGTATTTTTTTCATGGGTTAATTAATTTGGTTGAATAATTTTGGACAATGTCTTACATCAAGCTTTTTTTATTATAGCCCACCATTTTCAAAACACACATATAAAGATTCATAGTTTCTGCGTATCTAACGGCATCCTACCATAGTCATCTGTATGCGTTCGCAAGTTTCGCTTCGCGCCACCAACGGTTATGCGGATTCCGTCTTTCAGACGGCTTGTCGCTTAGGTAAGCGTTCTTTTTCCACCTGTCTTTTGTCCCATATCATTGGTGAAGCGGAGAACTGATAAAATTCCAATCCCTGTTCCCGAAGCTATCGGGACCAATTCCTAAATAGTGAAATTATTTACCAAAAGTGGGTGAGAAAGTGCAGATTTGGTAAAAGATTTTTATATTTGCAAACAAAACCAACTATATACCAACATGTTGACAGGAAGATATAAAGAGCAAAAAATGCTACTTTCGTTATTAGATTCACAAGAATCGGAATTTGTAGCAGTTTACGGACGAAGGCGAGTTGGAAAAACATTTTTAGTAAGAGAAACTTTCAATTACAAATTCACCTTTCAACACACAGGCTTGCAAAACGCCAATAAAAAAGAGCAATTGAAAGAGTTTCAGAAATCGCTGAAAAACTGCGGAATGCAAAAAATCCCAAAAATCAGCGATTGGGCAGATGCTTTTTTTGCGTTATCAGAATTTTTAAAATCGCAACCCGAAGGCAAAAAAATCATTTTCATCGACGAATTGCCTTGGCTTGACACACCCAAATCGAAAATAGTTAGTGCAATAGACCATTTTTGGAATGGATGGGCCACAACACGTAAAGATATTATTTTGATAGTATGTGGCAGTGCGACTTCATGGATTATAAGCAATATTGTTAAAAATTATGGCGGATTACATAACCGGCTTACACAACAAATTTATTTAGAACCATTCACACTAAAAGAATGTGAGCAATTTGCTAATGACAACTTATTGGGAATGAGCCGCAGAAACATTCTTGAAACTTATATGGTTTTGGGCGGAATACCTTACTACTGGAAGTTTTTACGAAAAGAAGATTCATGGGCGCAAAATATTGATAGAATGTTTTTTAGCAAAAACGGAGAACTTAAAAACGAATATAAAGCACTTTATGCCTCTCTCTTTAAAAATCCAGAACCATACATTGAAATTATTTCGGCATTAGGGCGAAAAAAAACTGGTATGACACGCCAGGAAATCATCTCAACAATAAACAAAAATCAGGGAGGAAGACTTACGCAAATTTTAGAGGAATTAGAAGAATGTGATTTTATCCGCTCATATAATTCAATAAAAAAACGCAAAAAAGAAGCTATATATCAATTAATTGACAATTTTACGCTCTTTTATTACAAATTTATAGATAACAATAATATAAATGAGAAAAACTATTGGAGCAAAATCATAAACAAGCCTATTTATAACACATGGAGCGGTTTGGCTTTTGAGCGAGTTTGTCTCTTGCACACTGAACAAATCAAACAAGCGCTTGGCATTTCCGGCATTATAAGCAATGTATATTCATGGTTTTACAAACCGAAGAATAAATTTGAGACAGGAACTCAGATTGATATGCTAATTGACCGCGATGACAATATTATCAACCTATGCGAGATAAAATTTGCAAAAGCTGAATATGAAATTAGTGTCGAATATGATAAAGCATTACAACAAAAAGCGGAAATTTTTAGGACAAAAACCAAAACAAAAAAAGGTGTTACTATTGTGATGATTACCTCTTTCGGATTGAAACACAACCCATGGGCAAACGATATACAACGCCAACTAACTATTGACGATTTGTTTCTATAACAAGCTGATAATTGGTGAAGCGGCGAAGCGGATAACTGATAAAATTCCAATTCCTGCCCCCGAAGCTATCGGGACCAATTCCTAAATAGTGAAATTATTTACCAAAAGTAGGTGAGAAAGTACAGATTTGGTAAAAGATTTTAAGTTCCGGTGTGAGCAAGACCAAATTAGGTACGCTGCCAACATTGATAACGCCATTCGGACTATTTGCAGACAAATATTCCGCCAACATCCGGTATCAAGCAACCATTGATGACTTTTTCCGTGTAAAATTCAACTTAATATTTTGATTGTTGCTTAACAGGTCGAAATCAAACGTTGGATAATCGCTTACTAAACCCAAAAAGATACAAACTTCACCTGCAACAAAGTGCAATTGCTCAAGTACTTCACAGGAGTCAGACTTTTCCAGACCGCCTTGATGAACCGCAATATTTCCTTTTCGCCGTATAAGATGAATTGCATTCAAAAGCGTTCGATCGTCCAGGTAAATCACAAAATCCGGTGAACACAGCATGTCATAAACGGTCAATTGATTGGCTTCTGTCTGGATCGCTGCGGTGTACATCAAGCGAACAATATACTCGATTGCTTTCCTTGCAGAAGCGCAACTAATGTCAGGTTTAGTCAGGGCATACTCCTCCGCATCACAACAGAAGGTGTAAAATGGTCTGATCATCGTTAGGGGCTTTAGAAAGTCGAAATTCATAGTTGACCTCCCTGCATTCACTCTGGGAAAACGCTGATTAATTCAAATCGGCGTGGATACATATTGCTAGATTGCTTGAACCTCAAAGTTATTCTCAACCCCCACTTTGCGGGAGAGCTTTCATCGGCGTTTCCTCAGGTCCTTTGGTTCTTCTGAACGTCATTGGAATTGCTTGCTTGGCAAAACGCTTTCGATCATTTTCAGTTCAGGATTACACGGACAAAATATCACAAAATGTACGTAAAGTCCAGGCAAATCTTTAGGTGTTTGTTTATATGTATAAACGCAGGTTGAAAAATTCCGGTCGCGGGAATAAGTTTCACGGATTCAGGAGTGTCTCAACATAAACCCATTGGAATGTTAATGAATGGTTCTATTCTTGGAATGAACAGTTGTCTGAAGTACGAGCACAAATAGCTATTTTACCTTAGCGAGGCTAGCAACTATCGAAGTTCTCAAAGAGATGCCTAATTTTTTGAGCATCGGGTTTTATAGAATATGTATGGGTGGGTAACGTGGCCCACCATGAAGGCAACAGAGCTAATAAGTATGTTGAAATTGATACAAATGTTA
>CALBPW010000087.1 GCA_937899145.1 uncultured Bacteroidota bacterium | reverse complement strand
CAGCGTAGCCACCACACCGCCCATCTGGTTCATGGCTGCGGCAAGTCCCATAAGACGCGCCTGCTGCTCTGGCGGAAAATAGTACGAAAAAAGTCCTGTTGACAGTGGCATAATCATTCCTACACTTATGCCAAGTAAAGCTCTGAGTATGAGTAAAATATAGATATTATCGACCAAAAAGGCGCCACTGCCGGCCACAACATAAATGGCAAGTCCGATGAGTGCAATAGCGCGAGTTCGAAATATCTTGCAAAGTGTTGGAAAACAAAGATTTGTAAGAATGATAAACAAAGCGGGCATACTCACTATAAACTGAATGAGCATAGGTTTTGCATTACAAAAATGTGCACTGATAGCGTTTAAGGCAGGAGCAACGGCTGCGCCGGCCATAACCGTTAATAGCGACATTGATAAAATAGTAGCAACAAGAATTTTTGGATTTGATGGTGAATTTGTCTTCATAAATAATTAATAACCATACAATTAAACATGTGTCCAACTGGCATAGTTCTTACAGATTCACCCTATGATTCGGTTAACGACACGCTCACCGAAAACGGCTGCAAAAGTACAAAAATCACGAACAAAAAAAACAATCATTTTTTTGAACTCACAACTTTAAATTTTCACTCAAAAATAAATTCTGTTATCCCCAAAAATGATGATTGCATCCCCAAAAATGATGATTAGTCTTTAACTATCTTAATTACAACACTTTAACTTTAAATTTAATCATAATTCAAGCCAAAATTGGCATTTTTTCGACATAAAAATCGATTTAAAAATCCCCATTTTTAGGGATTTCAGATGCCATTTTCTTGCTGTTTTTTTGCAACGTTAAAAAATGAATAATGAAACGCATTTTCTTAATTGGTATTTCTGCCATACTTTATATTACAACACAAGCACAAGATATTGATGCTGTAAGCGGAGCTACAACAATATCATCGGCCGATACAGCAAAAAAAGAGTCAAAAGCCGACCCTGAATTTGAGAAATTCCGGTTAGGTGGATATGGCGAGATGCTCGTTAATTTTAAAAATTATGGTATAAATCGCTTTTACGGTGGAAAATCAGGCAATACCAAAACGCATCGTACCACAATATCAATTCCGCGCTTTGTTTTAGCGCTCGATTACAAATTTACCGACAAATGGCTGCTTGGAGCTGAAATTGAGTTTGAAGCAGGCGGAACAGGACAAGCTGTTGAACTTGAAAACACTGAAAATGGAGAATACGAAACTGAAATAGAAAAAGGTGGTGAAGTTGCCCTTGAACAATTTCATGTAACCCGAAAAATTATTTCAGCATTTAATGTCCGTGTCGGGCACATGGTAGTACCAATCGGCTTAACCAACTATAGCCATGAGCCAATCAACTTTTTCGGGACATCGCGTCCTGAGGGCGAAACAACAATTATCCCATCTACTTGGCACGAAACAGGTCTTGAATTTTTTGGTGAGTTTGCAAACTTTGATTACGAGTTGATGCTTGTGTCTGGCTTAAATGCTAACGGCTTCGACCGTAACACTTGGGTCGCAAGTGGCAAACAAAGATTCTTTGAAGAAGACAACTTTTACTCACCAGCCTATGTCGCACGGCTTAATTACAACATAATTGACGGATTACGCATTGGCGGTAGCATTTACTATTGCCAAGATACGGGAGATAATTCTGATAAAGAGGCTACTTATAAATCAATTGACGACGCGTCGCTTCTTATTTGGACAGCCGATGTCCAATATAAAAGCCGCTTCGTTACAGCTCGCGCCAATATTATTAATGGCACACTTGATAATGCCGATGCTGTAACAAGCATAAATACAAAACTATCTAATAAATCGCCTTATTCGCGCACAGGTCCGGTTGCTAAAAAAGCTGTAGCTTACGGCGGCGAATTAGGAATAAATATTGCCGGCATATTCAACAACAACCAAATTCCAGCATTAATGCCATTTGCGCGCTATGAATACTACAACCCTCAAAAAGAATGTAGTGGTATCCATACTGAAGATAAACGTTGCGAGGTTAGTATGTGGACTTTCGGTTTAAATTATTACATACTACCAAATTTGGTCGCAAAAGCCGATTATACAGTACGCCACATCGGAACTGACAAAATATTCAAAAAAGGAAAATATAATAACGAAAACGATTTTTCAATCGGACAGATCGGAAGAGCACACGTCTGAACTCCAGTCACTAGCTTA
>CALBPW010000086.1 GCA_937899145.1 uncultured Bacteroidota bacterium | reverse complement strand
ACCGAGATCTACACTCTTTCCCTACACGACGCTCTTCCGATCTAGTTCTAATAAAGCGGATGCGTGCTATGGCGCGTATCTGAAACAATAATAAAATCAATAAACCGATGCCACAAATAACAGAAATAGTTAAACAAGAACAACAGCGCACCACACTTGCCGAGTGCCGCACAGCAAGGCTTTATCGAGAGGGAAGTTTTATGCGCGCCTACGAGTGGAGCGCGTGGCTGTTTGTGAAATATGTCAGCGATTTCAAAGTGTCCAATCGACAGATTAAATCGTTAGGGCAGCCTATAGCTATGATAGGTTTTCCACCAACAAGTATGGGAAAGTTTGTGCCAGAGTCAGCCCAATTAACGCCTGCAGCCGATGGTTCAGTAACCATAGTTTTACCGGCAACACTGATTGCTGATGATGTTGAGCCGCAAGTGCTATTATCGGAGTTTGCCGAGTGGAAACAGGCGCTGCCCGTAACAGAGAGCAACTCAAGTAAAAAGGAGCGCGAGCGCAACATGTTGCCGGCCGGTGGCGTTCCCGAAAACAAATCGTCATCTGCCGGTACGCCGTCAACATTAACATCTGTAATGCAGCGCATTATGGCATTTCCTGTTGAGACGAAAAGCCCGGTCGAAAGTATGCTTTTCTTGTCCGAAATCCGTATGCAATTAGCTAATCTGATCTGATTTTATGTCCGGCATTGTGTCTAATTATATCTCTTATTATCATCATATTCTGTACTATTAAATTATATCGGCCGTTCAACTTAAAAGATGCACTCTGACGCAGAATATAAGCATGGTAAATTCATAGGCAGCCTTGCATGCCGCCAAATAAGCGGTGTGAAAAAGCGTAAATGCCCTTTGGCTCATATTGTCTTTTGGCAAACAGTTCCTTTCGGCATCAGTATCAGACAGGCTGCTGAAGCAAGTTGCCGCTCATTCCTTCCGGCCGCGGGCTATCGCGGCAATTCGAGCCTCAACAACGATGGTTCGTACGGCAACTACTGGTCGAGTTCGCTCAACACCAACAACCCGAACAACGCGCGTAACTGCAACTTCAACAGCAGCAACGTGAACACGGACAACAACAACAACCGCTACAACGGGCAATCGGTCCGTCCGGTTCGGCGCAGCACTTACCCTAATGCAAATTAACCTGGGTGCATCTTTTTTTCGTTTTTCAGTCCATTGTGCCGCCGTCTTTATTCTGTTCGCTATATCAGCCTTATTAGCCGTTTCGCCGGTCCCGTTTGCCCTATAACTTTCAATTTTCAATTCAGATTTCAAAACAGATTGCTAATAGTGACGCTTCTGCCACTTAAAGCGACATTTATACAATTGCCCGCCAACTCCGTGTTATATTTTTGCATGAATAAAAAAAATGACAGAGTATGAAACATTTTACCACAATTGTATTGTGCTTATTGACAATATTGTCGGTTAAAGCGCAGTTGCTGCAAAAAAACATAATCGATTTTGAAACCGATGAAACATCAGTGTCGTTCTCTTGCGACGATGTTACATACCGGCCGGTGGCAAACCCCGACAAATCAGGTATTAACACAAGCGAAACAGTCGGCCATTATCTGAAAAGCAAAGGCGAATGGAAATATGCCCGCATAGTTTTCGACTCGCTTATCCCATTCGGTTTCAACAACACTCTTAAGTTTAAAATTTATTGTAAAGACAATACAGGGCGCGTCTTCCCGAAAATATGGAATACCGAAAACCCTGACGATGCTGTTGACGAAACACGCGCAGGCATTGTTTACGAAGACTGGTGCTTTAACAACTACAGTTTTATGCCCACACCAAACACATGGGTTGAGTGCGAATTGTCGCTGACCGGTAATAGCAATTTTGAAAGCGTTCAGGGCAAATTCTTTAATATCTTGGAGATTGCAACCTGCATCGGCCAAAGTAACGGCTCTGATGTTGATGTCTATTTTGATGATATAGAATTGTGCAACCCCGAAGCGGGCGACGGCTCGCCATTTGTGAAATTCTCAGTGAATCAGAATAAGCTTCAAACAGGCGACAGTGTCAGATTCGACGCTTCGGCTTCATACGATTATGACGGAACAATCACTAATTATAAATGGGATTTTGGCGACGGCACTATAATCAATACAACCGATAGCGTTGTAACCCACACATATTCAGCCGAAGGAACTTATGTCGCATCGCTGACTGCCACCGACAACGACAGCAAAACGACAACCAAAAGCACCACCATATTCGCGCTTGGCACTGATGCGCACATAAGCGCAATAAAATGCGTAACCGCCGAACCAAAAACTTTTGAGAAAACCGAAGTCGTTTTTCAACTTGCAGAAAGTTATACCAATGTATATAATCCCGACGAGGTGAAAGTAGACGCCACAATAACAAACCCCGACGGCACACAATACCAAATGCCGTGTTTCTACTATATAAATTCAACATGTCAGGGCGACACGTGGAGCACCGATTCAAGTTATCAGGCTTGGACACTTAGGTTTACATCGGCGCAGACGGGCGACCACAAGGTCAAGGTAACAGTTGTTGACAAGTATGGTACTTTTGAGTCGAACGAGATTATAGTAAATTTCACATCAGGCGACAAGCACGGCTTTGTAACGGGCGATAATAGAAACAAGCAATATTATGCTTACACCGATGGCACACCATTCTTCCCGATGGGCATCAATCATGGTTGGGATAACACATCAAACTACACCAAAGCTATAACCAACCTCTCGAACGGCGGCGGAAATATTGAACGATATTGGCTGACACCATTCAATCGTCAAGCCCTTGAGTGGCGTGCCGGCTACGGAATATATAAAAAGGGACTTGGCTACTACGACCAGCGTCCGGCCGGCATGTGCGATTATCTGATCGACTTGTGTGCCGAGAAAAATGTGTACATGCAGATGGTGATGTTTCAGCATGGCGAGTTTAGCGAGAATGTGGATGAAATGTGGAATGACAATCCGTATAATTCAGCCAATGGTGGCTTTGTGAGCCGTGCCGAGGAGTTTTTCTATAACGACAGTTGCGACTATTACATCAAGAAGCAGTTGCGCTACATTGTGGCACGCTGGGGATATTCGCCAAATGTGTTCGCGTTTGAGTTCTTCAACGAGGTGCAATTCACAGGCAACACCAACAGCCGCTCGGCTAAATGGTATCCGGCAATGGTTGCTTGGCATAGCCGAATGTCGAAGTATATGCAAGAGATTGACCCGTACAATCATCTGCGCACAACAAGTATTGAAAATAGCTACATGGCTGATTTTGACACTATTCCAAGCCTTGATGTGCTGCAATATCACATGTACGTTGGCACAACATCGATAGTAACCC
This sequence comes from uncultured Bacteroidota bacterium, assembly GCA_937899145.1. Classification (GTDB taxonomy): domain Bacteria; phylum Bacteroidota; class Bacteroidia; order Bacteroidales; family SZUA-534; genus RUG13583. The sequence goes on along the minus strand of CALBPW010000086.1, from coordinate 995 downwards.
AACAAACAAAGTACGATTCCGAACTTAATAATGTGGTTGAGAATCACGCGCTTATAAACGGCGAATATGGCTCAAGCGACGGCACAGCCGACACTCCTTTCGACACCCAGCGCAGCTGCATCTGGACAAGCATTATGAACCAAACGCCGCATTTTATGTGGATTTGGGAACATTATCTGGAGTCGACTTGGTCCAATCTGTTCCTGCTGCCAAGCAAATACATTGATGGTGAAGACTTTGCAGGGCAGGGAAGTTTGAAAACAGAAAGCGTAACAGTCAATCATAGTCAAAAACTTATTTCAAGTACTTTAAAAACCGAACAAAAAAACTTGTATGGATATATTTATAATCCTGATTATAAACAAATTAGTAATGCTAAAATGATAGTACCAACTATGGGCTTTGGCTACTACGACATATATTATTATATGCCATCGACCAACGAAACCGCGAAACTTGAAAATGTGCCACTTGTTCGCAATAACAACAGATTTGCATTACCAGATTTTAGTGGTGATATCGCTTTCAAAATAAAATATCGTGCCGCTTATACCAATCCAATTGCATTGGCGGGCGAGGATACGCTTGTTGCTCCAGGCAATATTATTCCGCTCAATGGCAGCAATAGTTTCGACCCCAATGGCAACTTTTTGACGTACAAATGGGAACTTATATCAAAACCAGAAGGAAGCACCGCTGCAATTGCCGATGCATCGGTTGCAATAACAAGCATTACTCCCGATGTTAAAGGTGAATTTGTTGTAGGTCTGACAGTTACGGCTGATGGTGTGAATAGCATTCAAGATGTTATAACCATAACTGTTTCAAATCAGCCGATAGCCGTTATCGACCAAGGTGAAACTCTGAATGTAGCAAAAGCCAAACGCCACACTTACATAGATTTGTCGGCTAAAGGCAGTACTGATGCCGATGGCGACGCTTTGACCTACAAATGGACTATTGTTGAGGGAACTGAAATCTTTTCGATAAATGAT
>CALBPW010000085.1 GCA_937899145.1 uncultured Bacteroidota bacterium | reverse complement strand
GATTAAGACCCTCCGAGGAGGTATTCAATCTCCTCGGTTGTGCAACTCGATTGAGTTGAACGCCGTACAACGCTCAAACCCCGAAATGCAACGCCGTGTTTACAACGCAATCCGCGCCCTGAGCGAGCAGTCAGACAACCCGATTGTCTCTATCCACGACCACGGCGCAGGCGGCCACCTCAACTGCCTATCGGAACTTGTTGAAGCCACAGGCGGCGTTATCGACATCCGAAAACTGCCCATTGGCGACCCGACACTTTCAGCAAAAGAAATTGTGGGCAACGAGAGCCAAGAACGTATGGGTTTAGTACTGAAAGACAAGGATATAGACCACCTGAAGAAGATTGCCGACCGTGAGCGCGCGCCAATGTATGTTGTGGGCGAAGCCACGGGCGATATGCAGTTCCGCTTTGTCGATAAAAAAGCCGACGAAGACCCTATCAATCTGCAACTTGCCGATATGTTTGGCAATCCGCCACGCACCATTATGGAGGACAAAACAATTGCCGAACAATATGCCGAACTAAAATATGACACCAACAAATTAACTGAATATATTGAGCAAGTGCTTCAACTTGAATCAGTTGCATGTAAAGATTGGTTAACAAACAAAGTTGACCGCTCAGTAACCGGAAAGGTTGCGATGCAGCAGTGCGCCGGTCCGCTTCACCTGCCGCTCAACGACTGCGGCGTGGTTGCGCTTGATTATCAGGGCAAATACGGCGTTGCCACTTCGGTTGGCCACGCACCGCTTTGCGCAATGATTAATCCTGCCAAAGGCTCACGAATGGCTGTGGCCGAGGCACTTACAAACATTGTCTGGGCACCGATTCAGGACAAACTGAAAGGCGTATCGTTGAGTGCCAACTGGATGTGGCCGTGCTTCAATCAGGGCGAGGACGCAAGACTGTACAAGGCTGTTGAGGCGTTGAGCGACTTCTGCATCAAGTTGGGAATCAACGTTCCAACTGGTAAAGACTCGCTCTCAATGACGCAGAAATATCCGAACGGCGACAAGGTTCTGTCGCCCGGAACGGTGATTGTTTCGGCCGTTGGCGAGACCACCGATATCCGCAAGGCTGTGTCGCCCGTGCTGCACAACGTGAAATCGGAACTGATTCATATCGATTTGTCGAAAGACTCGTTGAAACTTGGCGGTTCGGCGTTTGCACAGATAATCAACGGTGTAGGTGCCGATTGCCCCGATGTTACTGACACTGAATATTTTGCAAAGGCGTTCAACGCTGTTCAGAGCCTGATTGAAAGCGGTTTGGTGATTGCCGGACACGATGTTTCGGCCGGCGGTCTGGTTACCACATTGCTCGAAATGGCATTCTCGAACGACGAGACTGGTCTGAATATCAACCTTGCCGGCTTTGGCGAAAACGACCCAGTGAAACTGCTATTTGCTGAAAATCCGGCACTTGTGCTGCAAGTTGCCGCCGACGGCAAAGCCGCTGACGCACTCAAAAAAGCGGGTGTGTCATTCAAGACTATCGGCACGCTGGGCACTGCCGGCAAACTCGACATTGCCGCAGGCGCAAGCAGTTACTCATTCGATATCAAGAAGTTGCGCGACACTTGGTTCCGCACTTCGTATCTGCTCGACTGCGACCAAACTCAAAACGGCCTTGCACTCGAGCGTTTCAACAACTACAAGAACCACGCCCACAAGTTCGATTTCAAAGCCTTCGACGGCTCGGCAAAATCGCTTGGTATCGACCTGAAACGCCGCACAAAGAGCGGCATTAAGGCTGCCATAATCCGCGAGAAGGGCAACCAATGCGACCGCGAGGTGGCATACATGCTCTACACCGCCGGCTTCGATGTGGAAGACGTTCACATGACCGACCTTGTGAGCGGTCGCGAGACGCTTGAGGATGTGAATATGATAATCTTTGTTGGCGGATTCTCAAATTCCGACGTTCTGGGCTCGGCAAAAGGCTGGGCTGGCGCGTTCCTTTACAACGAGAAGGCCAAAAAGGCTCTCGAGAACTTCTACGCCCGCCCCGACACGCTGAGTATGGGCATCTGCAACGGCTGTCAGGTGATGGTTGAACTCGGGCTTATCAACCCCACCAACGCTGAGAAACCGCGTATGCTGCACAACAAGTCGCACAAGTTCGAATCGGGCTTTGTTGATGTTGTTATCGAACCGAACAACAGCGTGTTCTTCAAGAATATGGCAGGAATGAGGCTTGGCGTTTGGGTGGCTCACGGCGAAGGCCAATTCAGTTTCCCATACAGCGAGGACAAATACAACATTCCTGTCAAATACGCTTACGGCACCTATCCAGCCAACCCGAACGGCTCGGCGTTCAACGCTGCCGGCATTTGCTCGGCCGATGGCCGCCACGTGGCAATGATGCCGCACCCCGAGCGCGCCTTGTTCCCGTGGCAGTGGCCGCACTACCCCGAGAACCGCAAGCAAGACGACCTGTCGCCGTGGGCAATCGCTCTGCGCAATGCGTTTGAGTGGGTGAAGGAAAATAAGAAAGGGTAAGAAGTTTAGAGGTTAGTAGTTTAGCACTTTTGCGATAATAAAATAATCCCGTTCGAGTTTCGGACGGGATTATTTTTGTTTTGTTGAATTCTGCAGATTGAGACTTAACGTGGTGTTGATATTCTAACTACTCTCCGACTAAATTTTTGTTATCTGCTTTTACACACTTTAATCATTAAAACAACTGCTTTTTTTCATTAAAAAACATTTCCATTGACATCGTAAATTTTAAAACTTTCGGCAACAATTATGCGTTTAATCGAACAGAAAGCAAAAAGAAAGTAGTTTTTTCATAATGTTTAGGTTAGTAAAAAGGTTCTT
>CALBPW010000084.1 GCA_937899145.1 uncultured Bacteroidota bacterium | reverse complement strand
CCTACACGACGCTCTTCCGATCTAGTTGCATTTTTCCACTCAAAACGCGACCATAAAAATCGAAATTCTCGCTCTCAAAACCGGCGCTCAAAAATTCGGCGCAATTGCTAACAACATGCCATGTAATATAGGTTTCCCAATCAGTTATACTTGTTTGACGCAATATTTTATCAAGATTAAGCATAAAATCGGGTTGGCAAACAATAACAAACTCAGGTGCTGGAATTGTGAGTTTTTCAAAAAAGCGACTCCAATCAATGCTCCCTGTCAACTCCGAAAGTTGATTGACACCTATTTTATTATAGGTAATAAAAGGGTCGCGCATCTGCTCTTTATCCATTGATATTTGAGCCAATTCGCACTCAATTTTACACACACAATCAGCTGATTTGCGCGCAGTTACACTATCTTGCCCAAGCAATTCGAACATATTGAAGATGTGTTGTTGGTAAGCCGTGCGGATACCGGCGAAATAAGAATCATTGCTTAAATAATAATCGCGTGTTGGCAAGCCTAATCCATCTTGACTGATTGTCAACACGTTCATAGTGCTATTTTTACTATCAATTTCACAATCAGCCCCAAACGGGACAGATATGCCATAAAATTGCAGCAAGGCAATCACATCTTGCAAATCGTTCAAATTCCGAATATTATTGATAGTATCGAGTAAAAACCGAATCGGCTCCACTCCTGCCTTATTAATACCGATAGTATCCATTCCGCTATTGTAGAACATTGCGATTTTTTCGGCATTTGAGCCTTCGGGTTGCTTTTCCGAACTCAAATTTTCAAACAATTCACGCAGTTGTTGCTGATTCAAATCGTTAATAATATCGAAAACTGAATATCGACTTTTATCGTCGGGCATTTTGGCGTTTGCAATCCAATTTCCGTTGGCATACTTATAAAAATCTTCGGCAGGATTAATTGTCAAATCCATATCACCCGATTTTAGATTCCCTTGCCTTTTATCACCGCCGCACGATGCAAATAAAAGCATCGTTACAAGACTCAATATTGTTAATTTCATATCTGATTTTTTTGTTTTAGCCCTCAAATATAGTAACATATAAACAGTTTTCAACAAACTTTTGAATAATAGTGGTTTACGAAATTTTATATTAGTTATTTGACTGATTATCAAAATAATACACAATTGTTAATAACTTTGTTATTAACTGAAAAAGCACCTCTTTCGCACGTATTATTTCGTCAATAACTTTGCTAACGAAGGTTGGATAATTAATGTTGTTCAACGTCGATCACCTTAAAAAAAACATAACTTTTTTAAAAACAACGTACTATAAAAATCGGACTAAAACCGATTAAAAAGTACACGAGAAAAGCGTAAAAACGAATGTATTGTCATGATGTTGACATAGTATTGCAAGAGGTTCCGGGACAGATTAGCATCTGCTTTTCGATTTCAGGCTGCCCGCTGCATTGCGAAGGTTGCCACTCACCATTTCTTTGGAAAGAAGGAAACGGCGAATTGCTAACCGATGAGCGCTACCTCAACATCTTGAATCAATATAAAGGATATGCCAATTGTGTGCTATTTATGGGTGGTGAGTGGCACGCTAAAGAGTTGGCACAAAAACTTGCAAAAGCGCGTGAGTTAGGTTTTGCTACCTGTCTTTATACTGGTCGTGAAGAAGTTTCGCCAGAGATATTATCGAACCTGACTTGGGTTAAAACAGGCCCGTGGATTGCCGCACGCGGCGGTCTTGAAAGCCCAACTACAAACCAACGCTTTGTCGAAGTAAAAACTAATAAACTAATTAATAATCACTTTCTTAAAAAATTGTAAGGCTATGATGCGGTTAACTGACGACCAGTTAAGGTTGAAAGCAAATTTTATTAAGGACTATATCAGCGCAAGCAACGCAGCTGATGGTTCGAAGATGGATGCCAACGCCAACGTTACATCGAAAAACGTTGCCACTATGGAGGCAGAGTTGAATAAGGATATCAATATCCAAGTGAACAGATTCTTAGTGAAAGAAAAAATCGCTGAAATTTTTGGCGACGATTTGGCTAACGAGTATATCCGCCAAATTGAAACTCACGAAATTTATGTTCACGACGAAACTTCGCTGAAACCATATTGCGTGTCAATCAGCATGTTCCCATTCTTGCTTGACGGCCTTACAAAACTTGGTGGCGAAAGCCAAAAGCCAAAACACCTTGAAAGTTTTTGCGGTGAGTTTGTCAATTTAACATTTGCCATCAGCTCGCAATTTGCCGGTGCGCTTGCGACAGTCGAATTTCTTATGTATTTCGACTATTTTGCACGCAAAGATTATGGCGACAACTACCTTGAAACACATCGCTACATAATTGACAATCACCTGCAACACGTGGTTTTCGCTGTTAACCAGCCAGCAGCCGCGCGCGGTTATCAGTCAGTTTTCTGGAACATATCAATCTTCGATAAAGAATATTTCCAAAGCATTTTTGGCTCGTTCGTATTCCCCGATATGACAACTCCAAATTGGGAAACACTAAACAAACTGCAATGGCACTTTATGCGTTGGTTCAACAAAGAACGCACAAAAGCAATTCTTACATTCCCTGTTGTAACAGCAGCAATGCTTGTTAAAGACGGCAAACCCGTTGACCAAGATTTTGCCAACAACGCAGCTCAAGAGTTGAGCGAAGGAAACTCATTCTTCATCTACCAATCGGAAAATGCCGACAGTTTAGCATCGTGCTGCCGCTTGCGCAACGAACTATCGGACAACACTTTCAGCTACTCACTTGGCGCAGGTGGCGTGTCAACAGGTTCAGTAAATGTCATCACTCTTAATATGAACCGCCTTGTTCAACAAGGCCGCGACCTTAGAACTGAAATTTGGAAGATTATAAAATATCAAGTTGCTTACCGCAAAATCATTGAGCAATATGTTGAAGCAGGCTTGCTTCCTGTTTACTCTGCCGGATTTATTTCGCTTAACAAACAATTCTCAACAATCGGCATCAACGGAATGGTTGAAGCAGCCGAAAGTCAAGGCATTGCAGCTCGCAACACACAAGAGTACAAAGATTTTGTATCGAAACAACTAAAAGTTATATACGAAGTAAACAAAGAAGCAAAAAAACTTTATGGCTGCATGTTCAATACCGAATTTGTACCAGCTGAAAATCTGGGTGTTAAGAATGCGAAATGGGATAAGAAAGACGGATTGTTTGTTCCTCGCGACTGCTATAACTCATACTTCTACCCTGTTGAAGACCCGACAATCAACATTTTGGATAAAATCAGCCTACATGGCCGCGATATTATTCAATACCTTGATGGAGGTTCGGCACTTCACCTGAATCTTGAAGAAGCGCCATCGAAAGAAGGTTTCTTACGCCTACTTGAAGCTACTGCCAAAGCAGGTTGCAACTACTTCTGCTTCAATATTAAAATAACCATCTGCAACGAGTGCAACCATATCGACAAACGCACTTTGCAAAAATGCAGCAAATGTGGTTCAACAAACATCGACTACGGAACACGTGTGATTGGCTACTTGAAACGTGTATCTAACTTCAGTACAGCACGTCAGGCTGAACACGAATTGCGTTACTATCACAAATCGATGTTGCACCGCACTGCAGCCGATAATGTTTACGAGCAAGAGCAAGTTACCGCAAATCAGATTGTAAACGAAACCGCAAAAGCAGGAAAAGCAGAAGCCATAAATGCTTAAGAATTAGATTGTTAGTTTATTATAGAAAAAAGCCTCAAATCAATTGATTTGGGGCTTTTTTATTGCTGCGGATTTCAAGTTTGAAACTAACAAACCCGCTTCTCCTAATCTTCAACACACAGTTATTTCGCAGGATTTACCATCGATTGCGGTTGTCCAGTTGCCTCAAGCACATTCCACCAAAGGTCGCTATTTAGGTCGATTTTTTTGCGAGTGGCAACAGCAATTGGTATCGGCACAATGGTAAATTGATGTTTCCAATATCCCACCACAAAATCGGTTTTACCAGCCATAGCAGCGTGTACCGCATTCTGTGCCAATATGTTACAGAATTTACTGTCGTTAGCGTTAGCCGGCGCACTGCGAATTATGTAGCTGGGGTCAATGTAGCGAAGCGAGAATGGCACATTTTTAGCCGTAAACTCCTCGGTAATCTTTTCTTTTAAGAATAAGCCAATATCTTGCTTTTTAATATTTCCCGAAGCGTCTTTTTCATGCTCTTTAATATCGAAGAAGTTCTGCCCTGCGCCTTCAGCTACCACAATCAAAGCGTGGTGTTTGGCCTCAAGCCTTTTGCGCAAACATTTCAAAAATCCGTATGGTCCGTACAAATCGAAATTCATTTCGGGCACCAAAACAAAATTCACCTCTTGCGTTGAAAGCGTTGCATTGGCTGCAATAAAGCCAGAATCGCGTCCCATCAGTTTTAGCAAAGCGATGCCGTTGTACGCGCCTTTCGCCTCGTTATGTGCCGAGTTTATGATGTCGTTAGCAACTGAGAATGCTGTTTCAAAGCCGAATGAGCGTTCGATAAAGTTAATATCGTTATCGATTGTTTTTGGGATACCGGCAATTGAGATGCGCAAACCGCGGCGTTCTATCTCCTCGTGAATGGCATGAGCTCCGCGCAATGTGCCGTCGCCACCAATACAAAATAAAATGTTGATATTCATAATATCAAGAGTATCAACTATTTGAACCACATCTTGATTGCCTCGTGACGAGCCCAAAATTGTACCACCCGATTGATGGATATAATCGACAAGTTGTGGAGTGAGTTCAACTACCTCGTGGTTGTATTTTGGAACCAAACCTTCGTATCCGTATTTAAAACCGACAATTCGGTTTACACCATAGCGGTAATACAAATGATTTACAAGACTGCGAATCACGTTGTTAAGACCCGGGCAGAGGCCACCACAAGTAACAATGCCTACCTTTGTTTTGGCCGGTTCGAAAAACAAGCGTTCGCGTGGTCCTGCTTTTTCAAGTGTCAGTGGTTCAACATTTTGCGAACTGCATTTTTTAAAATTGGCAAGTGTGTTGTCGTATAAAATTCTGTCGTTGTCAGATATAAAATCGTAAGCCGTTGTTGATAGAGCTTGAACAAGAGGCGAAACGACATTGCCGCGCCCCAACGATTCAACCAAAAAATCTTTGTTTTCCATAGTTATAAAATTGAGTAACCGGTGCAAAATTACAAAAAGGCGGCTGATAATGTTATCAAGATTATTGTTTTAATGCGCAAGACATTGAAATTGAAGCAATTATCAGAAACAAAAAAAAATGACGGTATAAACCGTCACTTCTGATTTGCTTTGTAACTTTTTTAAAATCCATCAGGCAACGCGCCTTCATCTTCAGGTTCAGCGTCTTCCGACAACGAGTTGAAATCGATGTTATCATCAAAATCATCTTTTGTGTTGTCGTCAAAAAAGTCATCGTCATCAATTTTGCCGGTATCTTCGTTATTTATGCGAAGCAGATACATGCGGTCTTCGGTTTCAAAAGGTAAACCGCTGCATAACATTCCGTCTTTGTTGGTGAACGAAACCAAGTATGCACTAAACCCTTCCGGGTACATTGCTTTCACTTGTTCTTGCATTTCAAGGCTTATTTTATCAAAGTCTTTGATAACGCGTGGTTTGTTTGTACTGCTCATTTTGTTATAGTTAGTTCTTATTTTCGTTATTATT
>CALBPW010000083.1 GCA_937899145.1 uncultured Bacteroidota bacterium | reverse complement strand
ATCTGACACTTCAGAAATATGAATGTAATGACGCAATTACCCCCCCCGCATCTTGCTAATAATCAGCAAGATATAGTATCTTGCGCATTTTTTATTGCAACACATTCATTCCAACAAATAAACAAACAGGATATTTCACATTTGCTGCTTGTGCTATGCGCGGGCGGCTTTTTTTTTGTTAACTAACTAATACTAATTGATTTATGAAAAAAGCAGCTTTTCTTCCGATTGTTACATTAGTGATGCTTGCAACATCGTGCGGAACGCAGAAACAAACAACCACCTACAACCCATTTGGTACGGAGATTACCGTTCCGTGTAGCGAATACTCATACGACGACAATTATAATTACCACGCTTTGGGAACCGGGATAGGTGTGAATTTGGAGAACGCACGCGAGATGGCGTTTGCATCGGCAAAAACGATGTTGGTACAAAGGTTTGGTGGCAAATTGCGCTCGGTTTCAGAAAATTACACACGCGCTGTCAGTTATGGCAACGCTGAAGAAATAGCAGAAATTTTGGAAACAGATATGGTAATGACTGTTGACAAATTGGTTGGCGATTCGAGAAAAATATGCGAGCGCACATCAAAAGACGCTTCTGGCAACTACAATGTTTTTATAGCCATCCAAGTGTCGAAACGGGAGGTGAAAGACCATATTATTGAAAGCGCGACAAGTAATCAGAACACTAACATTGAGCAGCATCGCGAAGATTTCCGCAAAATATTTGAAAAAGAATTTGAAAACGAATAACATATTCATTATGAACAAAATAACATTAACAGCCATTGTTTTGGTGTTGTCGATATACGCCTCGGCACAAAACAAACCAGATTGGATAACAAAACTGCCAAAAGCAAAGAACAACACTTATCGCTATATGATGGAATCGGCTATTGGCTCAACGGAAAATGAGGCGCGCACGCAAGCTATTGCCCGAATATTCCAATCGACTGGAAACCTGTTGGGGCAGCCGGTCAATGCGGCTGAAATAAACCGGGCTGTCCAGTCGGCAACCGATTATAGAGTGATTGCCCGCGATTTCAACATTCCGATAAACAAGGTGTGCGAGTACTCTGAAAAATTGAGGAGTGGCGACTACCGGGTTTATGTGCTGTGTCAGGTGGCTAAAGCCGGAAACATTGGTGTGATATGGACAGAATTTAACAATTGCAATGTTACTCAGGAGTTTAAGAACGGCAACGCATTGCTGAAATCGGTGTTTATTCCCGGGCTCGGACAGATTGGCAAACGGCACTATGTTGAGGGCACACTCACGCTGATTGGCGAGGTGGGGCTTGCCAGTGCGGGCGCATTCTGCTACTTGTCGGCGCAAGACAAGCTCGACATTATGCGCACCGACGGCGTCAGTGTCGCTGATTTCACATCGGCCCGCAACGACTACAACCGCCTGCGCGACGCCAGTTATGTTGTTTGGGGCGCGGCCGCTGGCTTGTATGTTTTCAATCTGATTCGTGCCTTCACCATGTCGCCAAAATACAAAGACGGCATTTCGCTCACCCCTGTAATTATGCAGGATGAGAAGGCGGCAATGGTGCCCGGGCTTGCAATGAGAATCAATTTTTAGGTATATGGTATTAGGCAAAGTTGAATTTGGCAAATCAGTTAAAAATGAAAAAGAATAAACGTTCAAATTATTTTATCCTGTCTCTGTGCGCATGGTACTCTCTATTCACTCTGTGTTCTTGCATAAAAAGTCTTGAAGATGAGGGTATTTACACAAGCACAATCTGCTCTGGCACTATTATCAACAACCAGAATGGCAACCCGGTAGAAGGTATGCGACTGAGTATGACCAACGGCACCGCCATCCTATCAACTACGGTGAGTGGCGGCGATGGCAGTTTCAGCGTTGAGGTGGCACCTGCCGATTTAAACCACGGCTACTATCTGCAAGCCGAGGCTGACTCGCTCTATGGCTCAACGCGTGTCGATTTGAGCCGGATGCAGCTTGGCAGCCAGTTTTTCAATTTGGGCGTGGTGCAGGTTGAAGGTCCAAAGGTGCCAACCGTCGAAACACTTCCTATTGATGCCATTGCAGCCAACACGGCGGCTTCGGGCGGAAACATCACAAGCATGGGCGGCTCGGCTGTTGTGCGGCGCGGTGTGTGCTGGAGCACCCTGCAACTGCCCACCATTGCCGACCCGCACACCACCGACGGCCGCGGACAAGGCGAGTACTCCAGCCAGATGACAGGTTTGAGCGTGAACACCGTCTATTATGTGCGCGCCTACGCCACCAACGCATCGGGCACAGCCTACGGCGAGCAGCGCACCTTTGCCACCGGGAGCGGACTGCCAACCATACGCACTGCCGCCGGCACCACAGCAATAGTAACCGCCACCACCATAACCATTGGCGGCTCTATTGATGCCGATGGCGGTTTTGCCGTTACTGCACGCGGCGTGTGCTACGGCACGCAACCCGCGCCCACCATTGCCGGCACTCACACCACCGATGGCAGTGGCACAGGCTTGTTTGTAAGCCAAATTACCGGTTTGCAAAGCGGCATCACATATTACGTGCGCGCATACGCGACAAATGCCGTGGGGACGGTGTATGGGGAGGAGGTAACGATTACTACAAGTGAAAAATGAAAAGTGAAAGATGAAAAGGAAGGGCGAAAGGACATAAGGCGTTTGTAGTGACGCACCGCGTGCGTCAGAATAAAAAGGGGAGGGAAAGTGAAATGGAAAAACAAGATAATGATATTGAAATTAAATCAGTTGCTCAATTTGTTCAGGGAGTGATTAAAATTGGTACCGGAAAATATAGAGCAAAGAATACATTTTTTCGAGGCGAAGCCGATTCTACTTGGGAACCCAAAGCCAGTTTGTTGCGTAGTGACTTATGCAACCCAAATGAAAGTAATGGCGATGTATATGTGCAAATGGAGTACGATATGATTCGTGAGGCAACCAAAATTAATCCTTCAATGTTTGATGGTTGCCGCAATTCTATAGAAAAAATGGTAGTGATGCAACATTATGGGTTGCCCACAAGACTATTAGATGTAACCACCAATCCATTGATTGCGCTGTATTTCGCTTGTGAAAGTAAATCAAGTAAGGATGGGAAAGTTTTATTTGTTCAAAAAAAGCCTGTAGGTGAGGATTTGGCAAATATGATTGCCACATTATGCGAATACTATGAAGACAGCATTTACGAAAGTCGAGAGTTGTGGACTTTCTTAAACATACTGAAAAAGCACCATTTATATGGAGAAGATATGAAAAAAGAGATTGTTATTGATCTTTTTGAAAATATAACAAAATCGTTTTTGTATGTGCACCCATATATTAATGAGAGAATAAAAATGCAGAGTGGTGCTTTTGTATTCAGTGCATATATGCAACCTATTTTTAATAAATATGAGTATCAGCATTTTTTAGAAAAAATAGGGAACGAAGGATTGACAGAACAAGAAATAAGAAGTATTCATTTTAATAAAGTGGCAGTTTCAGTAAAAAATATATTCAATGAAAGAAGATTCATAATTAAAAGCCGTTACAAGAAAAGAATATTAAAAGAGTTGGATTTGCTTGGCATAAATGAGGCTTCAGTTTTTCCTGAACCAGAACATCAAATGAGATGTGTAAAAAATACAATAATAATGAGTTGTATGTCTATTAGAAATTTTAACAGTTAATCATTTATCCTATGAAACGCCTATTCATAACCATTTCATTTATAGTATTTTCCATAACAAACGTTTTGGCACAGACTTTTACTGTTGGCACTTTAACGTACACCGTAACTGATGCTGAAAATCATTATGTTTCGGTGGCAGCAAGTTCAACTGCACTTACAGGTGTGCTTGAAATTCCCTCAACAGTTACGTATTCTGGAAATGGAGGCACAATTTATACAATAAATAGCATTGGTAGTTTTGCGTTCTATGGTTGCAGTGGTCTGACATCAGTAACTATTCCAAACTCGGTAACAAGCATTGGCAGTAGTGCGTTCAGTGGTTGCAGTGGTCTTACATCGGTAACCATTCCAAACTCTGTAACAAGCATTGGCTATAATGCGTTCGCATATTGCACTGGTCTTACATCAGTTACTATTCCAAACACAGTAACAAACATTGGCAGCAGTGCATTCTATAATGTAAAAAATATCAACTATACTGGCACGGCAACAGGCAGTCCGTGGGGAGCACTTACTGTAAATGGCACAATAGATGGTGACTTTATTTATGCAGATGCCGAAAAAACACAACTTATTTCGTATATAGGCAATGGAGGTGATATTACCATTCCTAATTCGGTTACAAGCATTGGCGAAAGTGCATTCTATAATTGCAGTAGTCTTACATCTATAACCATTCCTAATTCGGTTACAAGCATTGGAGAAGACGCGTTCCATAATTGCAGTGGTCTTACTTCAGTAACTATTCCTGATTCGGTTACAAGCATTGGCAGTGGTGCATTTAGCAATTGCAGTGGTCTTACGTCAATTGTCATTCCTGATTCGGTTAGATCGGAAGAGCACACGTCTGAACTCCAGTCACTAGCTTA
>CALBPW010000082.1 GCA_937899145.1 uncultured Bacteroidota bacterium | reverse complement strand
AGCTCTCAGCCTTCGATATTTTTAGCGCAGAAAACATCTCGCGCGAATTGGCCCCTTTGGAGTAATACGCCGAAATCATATTGCCAGCTATCGACTTGCCAAATCTACGTGGACGAGAAACACAGACGAAGTTGTCCGACCTACCAATAAATTTGTTTAACTCATTGATAAGCATCGATTTATCCACATACATAGGCAAGTTGAGATTTGCCTGATACGCATCGTTATCCGGATTAAGATAGAGTCCCATAGATGGTTAAATGATATTCAACAATGACAAAGATAGTGATTTTTAATGAATTGGGATTACTAAATAGTTTTGATTGGAAAATGTATTAACTTTAACTTCTCATACCACAATGGAACTACCAAAAGAGAAAATATTAGAAAAAACAATAAATAAAATGCAAATACATTTTACAAAAACAATCACAATAATCATTTGCACATTGATAATGTCAATACTGGCTATTTCTATCAGTGTACATGTACATACAAAAAAAAATAAGCACAAATCACAACACGCAAAAGTCAAGTACAGTTCAACAACAACTTATGACGGAATTGATATTTCACATCATAATGGCAATGTTGATTTCACTCGTTTGCCTAAACACATTAAATTTATATATATCAAGGCTACAGAAGGAGCTACATATTTAGACCCGAAATATAAAAAGTATGTAAAAGATGCGCGAAACAATAGATTTAAGATAGGCAGTTATCACTTCTTTAGGATGACAAGTTCTGCTCATACGCAATTTGCCAACATTAAGAAAAACATAAAAAAGGGCGAGCAAGACTTAATACCAATGATAGATGTAGAAACTTCTGACAAACATTCAAAAGCAGAATTACAAGACTCGCTTAGTGTTCTCATCAAACTTATGGAAGATTATTATGGCAGTAAGCCTCTGATATATAGCTCTATGCAAATTTATAACACGTACCTTGCGCCAAAATTCAACAATCATATTCTTTATATAGGGCGTTATGACAGCAAGCCACCACAGATAAACGGCAGTCCAAAACATATATTTTGGCAGTTTTCCGAAAAAGGCAAAGTGAAAGGCATTAAAAGGAACTGTGATTTAGTGAAGATGCCCAAAGGTTTTGAAATATCAACGATATATAAATAGACTGACACTCTCAACAAAGAGAGAATATTAGAAATGAAACACAGGAAGATAAAAACGATGTAACAAAACTTGGAATTTGCAAACTCAAAACCTAACCACACACAGTCTGTGCGCTAAGCAAGATTTACACACCGCTTATCCTTCTCCGTGCAATTCTTCTACAACATTGCCTACCACACTAACCATGTGGAAGGTGCGATATCCGTTTAATTCAAGTTCATTCTCCCATATCCCCGATTATTCAGAAAATGGAAATTCCCATAGCTATCAGAATCGATTTTCAACTTCTATCCTATTCTTTAAATAAAAAATCGGGTAATCAATCTCTCAACTACCCGATTTGTTCTTTCTTATAATCAGTTGATTATCAATAATTTTCGGCTTTTACTTGGAAAAATGCCTGTGGGTGTTTGCAAACAGGGCAAACATCTGGCGCCTTTTTGCCAATAACAATATGTCCGCAATTAGCGCATTGCCAAATGACATCGTTGTCTTTTGAGAATACAAGTCCGCCTTCAATGTTTGCCAACAACTTACGATAGCGCTCTTCATGCTCTTTCTCAATTTTTCCAACCTCTTCAAATAGCGTTGCAATGTCGTTGAAACCCTCCGCGCGGGCATCGGCTGCAAATTGTGCATACATATCAGTCCACTCGTAGTTTTCGCCATCGGCTGCATCTTTCAAGTTGTCAACAGTGCTTGGAATTTCGCCTCCGTGTAGCAATTTAAACCAGATTTTTGCATGCTCTTTTTCGTTGATAGCAGTCTCTTCAAAAATGCTTACTATCTGCTCGTAGCCGTCTTTGCGTGCTTTCGAAGCATAGTAGGTGTACTTGTTGCGAGCTTGCGATTCGCCAGCAAAAGCGGCTTGCAAGTTGGCCTCTGTTTTGGTTCCTTTTAGTGCTGGTTGGCCTTCGGTTTTCCACTCAACAATTTTTTTACATTTTGGGCAACGCTCTGGTGCCACTTCGCCTTCATGTACGTATCCGCAAATTGGGCAGATGAATTTTTTGCTCATAATTTTCTGATATTAAAATAGTTATAGTTTAAAAAGTTAGTTCAAATTTTGTTTTGCGCAGTCGGCACAATAGCCTTTATAGTAAAGTTCAGTATCCATAATTTTTAAATCGCCAATTTTCTTTATATCGATTGCCGACACTTGCGGCAGTTCATCGGGCATAATATCTCTGATTTCTCCACAACCAAGGCATATAAAATGCGCATGTAGCGATGTGTTATAGTCAAATCGCACATTTCGTTCCTCAATACCTATCAAACGGGCCGCACCTTTGTCAACAAGCAATTTTAGTGTGTTGTAAACTGTACTTTTTGATAGCGTTGGTATTGATGGTGCAAGTGCCATAAATATCTCGTCAACCGACGGATGTGTGTGGTGTTCAAATAGATAATCCATTACGGCTATCCGTTGTATTGTCGGTTTAATCTGATGTTGTTCAAGATATTCTTTTGTTTTCACAACTAAAATCGTTTTCGTTTTATAATGATTACAAATATATAATCATTTTCGAAAAATCCGGTATTTTCACTTCTTTATTTTGAAAAATTTTGTTTTTGTTTTTTTCCATTTTTTTCTAATTAGCTTTTTTATAGCAAATTGCTGGTTTAAAAAACGGACAGTTTTTCTAAACTAACAATATTCCTGTTCCTATTCTGCCAAGCGTTTTGTTATATCTATGAGAGAAAAATTCGTGTGGGTTGCACATTGTGCAAACATCTGATTTCTCAATATTTGAAGGATTGACACCCGCCTCAACAAGCTGCTGATAGTTAGCTCCGGTTAAGTCAATATGTGGTTTTGTCCAATTGGGTTTTCGCAGAATGGCTTGCCTCCATTGACGAAATTGTATGGCAACTTCTTCGTCAACCTCAAAGCAACAACTGCCAATGCTTGGTCCGATAGCTGCCACAATGTTGTTTGGCTGCGTATCAAAAGATTGCTGCATTTTGACGATGGTTTTTGCCACAATTTGGTTTGCTGTTCCACGCCAGCCTGCGTGAATAGCCGCAACAGCTTGTTTTTCAGCATCGTACAATAAAACCGATTGGCAATCGGCTGTTAGTACCATAAGGCAAATGCCTTGTTGATTGGTTATTAAAGCATCTGTTTGGGGTATTCGGCTTTCAACTGTCAGATTACCGCTGCCTGCCGTAGCATTATCAACAATAGCTATATTCAAACTGTGTGTTTGCTCGCCCGTTGTCAGTTTTTCTATTTCAAAGCCAACCGATTCAGCTAATCGCCGTCTATTTTCGGCTCCAAGTGGGTTGCGAAGATTCACATCGCCTTGCTCACCTTGCCTACACGATGTTACAAAATGTCTGATATTATATTTATTGAGATTTTCGAATATATAATAGGGAAAATCGGCTTCGATGTATTTCATAATTTTTCTGATTAACTGATTATATCTAACCGGTTAAATCCGAAATCTTTTTTGATTTCTATTCTTCTGACATACTAAACCTTAAACATCTAACTCTCTTCGTTTTCTGTTCCGTGCTCTTTCTGGTACGATTGCAATTCAATCATCAGCCGGTCTTTTAGTTCATGTTCGCGGCCGCGATTTTCGGCAATCATAATCACGTGGTCTGGTCTATCGTTCTGATATACAACTTTATAATATTCATTTGTCCGCAGTTGCTTGCCTCGGATAAGGGCTTTGTTTTTGCGTTGGGCTTTTCCATCGTTAATTAGTGCAGGCCAAAATTCGTTTATAAATTGTTCACGAGCCACTTCGTCTTGCGTTACAAGCGAAACGTAGGTTGTGCCAATCAGCGATTCGTTGACATTGTAGAAGTGCATCAGCTGCGATGACATGTTCATAATTTTTCCGCTTAAATCAATTTCGGCTAACATCAATCCGTTGTAATAGCCTTCAATTTGTGCGTTTAGCTGATTTTGTCGCTTTGTGGCCTCTTCTTGTGTGGCTTGCATTTCTTCCAAATTTTGCCGCATCTCCTCTTCGTGCTGCGATAGGATTTCGGTTTGCTCGTTTGATTGTCCAAGCAGTTTTGCGTTGTGCGCGTTGATGCTGACGTTTGAAATGGCTGATGCGATATTCTCGCACAAGTGTTCAACGAATTCGATTTTATATTTTTCGATATGATTGTACGAGATAAGTTCCATAATGCCGTAAAGTTCATCGTTGACAATCATTGGAGCAAGCAATAAGTTGCGTGGTTTTTGTTCCTCTCGCTTGCCTTGAGTGAACGAAACGTAATTGTCGGGCACGTCTTCTAAGTAGATAAGTCGCATTTCATCGATAACGCGGCCAAACAAGCCGTCTTTGCCGGTTACGGTTGTTTCGAGCATTATTTGTTTTCCGTAGGCTATGGCGGCTTTGTTTTCAAATTTCAATTCTTTATCGTATTCGTCTTCAACTTTGAAATAAACGGCGCCTTGGACAATGTCCATATATTTCAACAATTCGGCAAGCACATTGTATGCAAAACTGTCGATATTTTCGTTTTCCTGACGGATAATTTCGCCAAAGTCGGCAAGGCCATGAGTAACCCAATTGCGTTGAGTATCAAATATTTTCTTTTTATCTTCTTCTTCTTTTGCCTTAACAAGGCTGTTTTGCATTGTTATCAGCGACGCTCCAAGTGTGTCTTCGTTGCTGAGTAGTTTATATTGGGCATCGTAGTTTCCTTTTCCTATTTCGCCTGCAAAATTCACCGACGCCTTTAGTCCGTCGCTAAGTACACCGATTGCTTCGGTAAGGTCTGATATTTCGCTTTTAATGCTATCGCTTTTCATTTTTTGGTCGTCGATGACGCCAAGCGAGAGGTCGGCCAATTTGTTATTGATGGCGACAATAGTGCCCGAAATTGTTTTGGCAACAATAGTAATCACTATTGATATTATGACAAGTCCGATGATGGTCATTATCATTAGTTGCGTAAGGTCGCGCACACGTTGTATAAAGCCTTCTTTCCAAGGTGCTGTGGTTATGACATGCCATTTGTTTTGTGTTGATGAAAAATCAGCTTTGCTATAAACAAAAATCTGTTTTTCGCCATTTGCATCGCTGGCAATAAAAATGGTGTCGCCGGCAATGCTGTCGAGGTTGGCTATTAGGTTTTGTTGCTCACCAATCAGCGCGTAATCGGGGTTAAAAATATATTTGCCGCCTTCTGACAGCAAAAGTGTCTTTTCGTTTTTACCAACCTTTTCAAGGTCCATTTGTGTTGTAAGGTCGTAAATAGAGAAATCAATACCAACCACGCCGACAAATTCGCCCCAAACAATTATTGGCGTTACGATTGAGGTTATCATTATTGCGCTACCATCGGTTGAGTATGAGTACATATATGGTTCAACCATTTGTGCTTGTCTGGTATCGCGAGCAAGGGTGTAAAATGTTTCGTCAAATTGTGGTTCGCCGTTTTCTTCGGGTTTTATTTCATCGTTTATGCGATAAAATGATGGTGCGTAACTACCGATCGATGTTGCGTCTTCGGCATTAATGTTTTCGCTATCGAGTTGGTCGATGGTGTTGGGTTCCCAAATTGACCAAACGGCTGTAAGCTCTTGGTTGTTAGCTATTGTCTGGCGCATTAAATTGGTGAAAAACGGGCGTCGCTCAGCTTCGTCGATGTTTTGGTAATCGGACATTGTTGTGGTTAATGTTTCTACAATTTTTGTACGACTCTCAATCAAACCTACGATGCGGTTCGATACGTCTTTGGTTTGTTGTTTCATCTCTGTATCGGTGTCGTTTTTGGCAATGGCATCCAATTCGTAAATTATGTAGCCCATTGCGGCTATATATACAATAAGCGATGTGCCAAGCAAGTTGAGCACCATCTTCCTATGAATTGTCTTTTTAAAATTCATTTTACTCTTGTTTTAAGTTTATAAAATAGCCGTTCTATTCTTCAATTAAACCTATAATATCGGTTAGTTCTTTGTATGCCTCGCCCCATTTTGTTTTTGCCGATTCAAATAGTTGTGGTATTTGCCCGGCGTCGCCATTTTTGGTTATGATGCCTTCTATTTCGTCTAAAACATTGGTTATCAGCTTTATTCCTAAATAGTTGATTTTTGTCCGCAGGGCTTTGATTTCCATTTTCAGCACTTTGTAGTTGTTGTGCCTGATTGTGTTTTCGATGTCGGCTAACTGGACTGGTATTTGCTCATAATAGCGATGCAGAATGGTGTCAATCTTCTTTTCATCGTTTTTATAAGCGGCATTCAGATTGGTTAGGTCAATCATATTGCGTTTCTTTTGTGCCGATGTGTTGAGCATTTCTTTCAGTTCGTCGGGTATATTGCCTTCTTGCACTTGACTTATCTGCTCTTCGTATTTTTTTTGTGTTGTGATATCGAAGCCAACTGCCACCACTTCGGTTATTTTTTTGAGGTCGTCGCGGATTGGGATAAAGTGCATACGCAGCCAAGTTGTTTCTTTTCCATCGGTAAACGATTCTTCGTTTTCTTTTTGTTTGCCTGATAGTAGCTCGCTCCAAAATTGCTCGTGTGCAATAGCTTCTTCGTCTGTCATTTTTGTTTCAGAACGATGGCGTTTGCCGACAACTTTGTTTCGGCGAGTGTGTGCGAAGTTTAAAAATTCGTCGTTGGCATCGGTTACGCGTTGTTGCAAATCGTAATGAATGATTGGCACAATGCTATTCAGTGTTTTGATGATTGACAACAGGCTTTCTTCTTTTTGAGTTGTTTCTTCTTGTGTTGCTTGCATCTCCTCCATATTTTGGCGGATTTCCTCTTCTTGTTGTTCAAGTATTTCGGCTTGTTGTTTAGCTTTATCAAGCAGTAATGTTGTTTGGGCGTTTATTTTCACTGTCGATAATGTGGAGGCGATGTTTTCAGACAGTTTTTCGACAAACGAAATCTGATATGGTTCAAACACTTTAAGCGAGTAGAGTTCAACTGCTCCAACAAGTTTGCTGTTATATATAAGTGGCACTATCAATGCCGATTTTGGTAGCGAATTTCCTAAACCCGACCCGATGCGTTCCATGTCGGCTGGTATTTCGCTTATAAAAATTGTTTCGCGTTCGTGGTAAATTCTACCCATAAGACCATCTTTTGGGCTGAAGAATTTTTGTTCGTCTTTTTCTTTACTGAATCCTAAATGCGAAACCAATTCAAGGCCTTCTTTATCTTCTGGCACAATGTAAAGCGCTCCCATTTGTGCGTTTAAGTATAGTGTCAGGTTTTTGATTATTTCGGCCGATATGGTTTGCATATCTTTATTATCAATGCGTAACACCTTGTTAAACAAGTTGATGCCCGATGACGCCCAGTTTAATTGCTCTTCCTCAATATGGCGCTGATTTTCTTCTACTTTGGCTGCGTCAAGGCTCGATTTCATTTCAATGATGGCGTTTCCGAGCACATCGCGGTCGCTGAGCGGAGTAAAATTATAATCGGAATTTCCTTTGCCAATATTTTCGGCAAACTTGGTAACTTGCAGCAAACCCTCAACCACTTTGTTTGATGAATCGGTCATTTGACCAAGTTCGTTATTGCTTTCAACTGGCATTTCAAGCGACTCGTCAACCTTGCCAAGAGCAAGTTTGTTTATCACTTCGTTTACTTTTTTTATCGGATTGACAATACCTTGTGTAAGTATTGCGATAATGATGGCAAGCAGCAGCAAACCTATTACTATTGAGCGAGAGACAAAGCCAAGCGATTCTGAAATTTGTTCTTCGATGTTGTCGTCGGCTAAAACGACAATGCGCCAATTGGCTTTTATTTTATTTGGATTTATTGCCTGTACACTGCAATAAGAATTTCCTGTCGGCCTATTTACTGTTTTTCGGCTGATTTCATTTAGTGCGGCATCATCAACAAATGTGCCGATAAGTGTATCTATCTCGTTGTAAATTTGTCCGTTAAAGTTTTTATCCGGGTTAGATGCTACAATTCGTCCTTGTGGCGATAAAATGAAAATATGTTGGTTCGATTCTTTTTGTATTGAGTAGACAATTGTTTGAATCGCATTGGCGTTTATATCGACACCGATAACGCCAACCTGCTCACCATTTTTGACAATCGGAGTTGCTATTGGCACACGCAATGTGCGTTTAGCTGTTGAGCCATCATAAAGATAATAATCGGGTTCGGCTATCACCATTTCGCCTGCCTCTCTGCAAACAAAATAGGGGTCGTTCATATCGTCGTAAACTTGCGCTATCGATTTTGTGTTGGTTTCGGTTCCGTACGATGTGTTTTCCGCTTTAATTATCTGCCGTCCTTCATCGCTGCCTGCCTCAACATATTCGCTATTGAAATTGAGCCAAACAAACGATAGTGTTTTATCATTATCACATGCTTTCCCAACTGTTTTTTTGTAAAACGCCTCATTGGTGTAGTAGTCATCGTCGTCAACCGACTCAACAATCGATTTTAATGTTTGCAATGTTTGCATCTCATTGCCAACCAAATTGTCGATTATTGTTGACACATTGCCAATTGTTGCAGCATCTTGCTTTGTCATTGTCTCAATTATTGAGTTCCGAAATTGTTTAGTAGCAAACCCCGAAGCGAATAAAATGACAACACTAACCGTTCCTAAAACCAAACATAAAACTCTGATACTTAGACGAATTCTGATTTTCATATTTTCTCTTTTTGTCTATTGAAACCCAATATCGATTTGGCCAATTTGTTGGCTGACAAATCGCATTTGAACTAAAAAATAAATATGCACATTTTTTTAAATAGGAAACGCTTTTAGGGGAAAAATTTTTCGAAGGAAAATATGGTTATCATCATTGTGCCTCTCTCCGTCAAACTATTTTAAATAACTTTGTAATATGATTGTTCACATCGATTGTAATAATTTTTTTGCCAGTTGCGAAGTTGCCGATCGTCCTGAACTGATTGGAAAACCGATTGTTGTAGCTAATGCTAATGAAGCTGGTGGTGGAATTATATTGGCTCTTTCGGCCGAAGCTAAACAATTGGGGCTGAAACGAGGAAATCCTATATTCCAAGTAAAAAAAATCATTGAACAGCAAGGGGTTATAATTATGCCTGTCCGACACAAACGGTATCGCGAAATTTCAAAACAAATCATGCGTCTTGTTGTAGAACAGGATATTGTACAAAATTTTAGGCAATATAGCATTGATGAGTTTTTTGGTGAAATCCCATTAGACACAGAGGCTGAAGTAAAGAATTATATAACAAAAGTTAAAAATCTGATAACCAACAAAACAAAAATTCCTGTAAGTTGTGGATGCTCGCAAACTTACACATTAGCAAAAGTGGCAACTTGGTATGCCAAACATTATGCGGGCTATAATGGTGTTTGTGTGCTATCAGAAGCTAACCGCGCAAAGGCGTTGAAAAACCTGAACATATCTGATGTTTGGGGGATTGGACGTGCAAATAGCCGTTTTTTGGCTGAAAATGGTATTGTGTTTGCTATCGATTATGCTAACCTTCCCAACTATTATGTTAAACACAAATTAGGTGTAGGCGGGCATCGCACTTGGTGCGAACTAAACGGGCAACAAGCAATCGAAATAAACAAACACGACAATCAAAAAAGCATAATGCACTCGCGCACTTTCGATTTTATGACAAACGACAAAAACAAACTGCGAGAACTTCTGGCCTCGTTTTCTGCCGATGTGGCAGCCAAACTGCGTGCGCAAAAAAGCGTTTGCGGATTGGTTACAGTTTTTTTGCAAACCAATATTCACCGATCCGATTTGCCCCAATATTCAGCCTCTAACAGTTCAAAATTTCCAACTCCTACACAAGATACAGCACTTATCACCACATTTGCACTAAAAATTCTAAATCAAATTTATCATCCTGATTTTCAATACAAAAAAATGGGTATTGTGCTTTCAAACATTGTACCAGACAGTGCTGTTCAGCTTGACCTCTTCGACACACGCGACATACACCGCAGCGAAAAACTTATGCGCACCATCGACGAAATTAATAAACGCTTTGGCGACGAAACTATCCATAGTGCTCTCGCAAACACAAAACCCTCTGATAATGATATGATTAACGATGATATAAATGATGAATGACTGATACTTTGTTTTTTGCATTTGCTTTCTATTTTTGCCTAAATGTTTGATTTCAGCAACATATTAAACTTTCGAAAATCGGAATTAGTACAAAATTCGGCAAAACTGATTTCGGCAAATGTTATAGCACAAATTATTGGTGTTGCAGTATATCCCCTACTTACCCGCCTCTATTCGCCCGATGATTTTGGCTTACTTAACCTTTTTTTGAGCATTGGTGGTGTGCTAATAATTTTAGCAAATGCCGAACTTCAATACTCAATCATCATTCCAAAATCAGAAACTACGGCCGTCGCATGCTTTCATAATGGATTGTCGATAATGGTTGGAGTAACGCTTTTTTGTATTCTGACAACACCGTTTTCTACTCAAATTGCTAATTTATTTAACACACCACAACTTGCTGATTGGCTTTATTTTATCCCCACATTTGTTTTTATTTCATCATTTTGGGTTCTTCTAAATTATTGGTACATACGTAACAAACAATTTGGCAAAATCAGCACCTATCAAATTGTACAATGCGCAACCAGTGTTTGCACAAAATGCGGCTTTGGCTTTATTGGATTTACTGCTGGCGGTATGATAATCTCCTCAATCATTGCTCCGCTTTTTTCAATATTGATAAATATAAAAACCTCGTTCAAAAAAATTCTAACTCCGCTTTTAAATATTAACAAACAAGAATGCGCTTTTGCGGCAAAAGAATATATCAACTTCCCTAAATACGATTTGCCTCGAGCCCTTATCAATAATCTGAGCAGCAATCTTCCGTTTTTTTTACTGACACCTTATTTTAGCCTTGCCGAAATGGGTTTTTTGGGAATGGCATTCACATTAGCATTACGACCGATAAATATGATTGTAAGCTCTGTAAATCATGTGCTTTTTCAAAAAGTTGCCGAGTTGGTTCAAAACCGGCAAAAGGTTAACCCGCTAATAAAACAATTCATAAAATATTGTTTATTGATTATTATTCCTTCTTTTTGCGTGCTCTACTTTTTTCTCCCCTATTTAACAAAATTACTTTTAGGCGATGGCTGGGAAACAACAGGACAATACATCAGATTGATGCTGCCTTGGCTTGGCATTGTGTGCATTTGCGGTTCGTTAAATTTTATTCCTGACGTTTTTAAAAAACAGCGCGGACTCCTTTGCTTCGAAATTATTTATTTGATTATT
This sequence comes from uncultured Bacteroidota bacterium, assembly GCA_937899145.1. Classification (GTDB taxonomy): domain Bacteria; phylum Bacteroidota; class Bacteroidia; order Bacteroidales; family SZUA-534; genus RUG13583. The sequence continues at coordinate 3,141 of CALBPW010000082.1, read as the reverse complement.
AGAGTTATAAGCCTTTCCGTTGGGATTTTGTCCGATAATTTTTTACTTTGCATCATCTTATTTTCAATTTCAAGTGCCTTGATAATCTTGATAGAATGTTTTTGGTTTGTCAAAACAGTAAAAAATTATGATTTACAATTAGTTAAATAATAAACACAAACATCTATCATTTATGCTAAAAGTGCTATTACGCCTGCCACAGCCATATAGGCATAAATAACTTTTCGCAATATAACTGTCGACATTTTGTTAAATAACAGTTTTCCGATTTGTGTTCCAACAATAACCCCTACAAACGCATACAGGCAGCCATAACCGACAGTTGGTGTAAGAAATCCGCTTTGCGTCCTATACAAGGTCATTATTGAATTACCAATGAAAAAGTAAACTTGAGTTGAGGCTAAATATCGCTCTTTATCGGTTTCCGATGCCACAAAATATAGCACTGCCGGCGGACCTTGCATTGCAAACAAGCCGCCCATCAAACCACTTAATGTTCCCATAGATATTTGCACTGGCAATGTTGGACGAAGATGAATTTTCTCGCTGATTAACAAGAAATAACAACTCATCAATATAAGTACTACTCCAAGTAAATGTTTCAAATGTACATCAGCGGCAACTGAAACATATTGCACGGCAAAATAAGATACCACAATAAATGTCAGCAAGATAGGTATTACGCGCCGCCAATCAATTAGCCGATAAACTGTTGTCAGAACATACAGCGACTGCAATGCCGAAAGAATGCCGGAAAGCGTTGTTGCCTCGCCATACGACGGCATTATATGCGGCAACATTGTCATTATGAAAATACCAAAACCGAATCCGCTAACTCGTTGAATTACACTGGCTCCTGTACAAAACACTATCAATAAAATTATTGACGATATTTCCATAGTTTTTCATTTGCGCAGCAAAATTAAATTCAGTTTTGGTTTATTAACAAAAAATATTCTGAACAAACATCAATTTTCTATTTTTGCATGATTTTTAATTAGTTGTCGCGTTTTTCTATGCAAAAACAGAACCCTTCGTCGATTAACAAAATGGGGCGTTTGGCCGATAATAGCAATATGGCTCTTTTCTCAATACGCATACTTGACGAAAACAGTCAAAATTTGCTCAATTGCCCGTCGCCGCCAATTTGTTCAAAAAATCATAATTTTCTTTTTCTGATTAAAGGCGAAGTGATGGTGGAAATCAACAATATGCGTCATTTGGTTTTGGCTAACGAGTGCATGACAATTCCCGAAAAAACAACTTTTAAGATTATTTACTTTAAAAATTGTTTTGGATACATGGGAAGTTTCAACACTGATTTTTTATGCGCTTCTCCGCTCATTACCAATTCTTTCAAAGGTTTTACATTTCTGCAAGTTCAAGGCAACTACGTTACCCGTTTCGACCACACTCGCAGTGGATTTATTCAGGTTATTCTTGACAGAATTTTTTCTGAAACGCTTTCGGTTCCCCAAAACAATGATGTTATCAGAGTTAACCTTAATTCGTTTTTAGTTGAAATAGCTATTGAAGCCGAAAAAAGTCAGACGCACCCAAACTCTTTTATAAACTCACTTTGCCAGCAATTTATGGAGTTGGTTTTTTCAACGGAACAACAAAAGCTTTCCGTTTCAGAATATGCTGAAAATCTGAATGTTTCAGCTGACCATCTAAACAAAGTTATTAAGAAAAATACAGGAAAATCGGCCTCAGCTTGGATTGAAGATTCACTAATTCTTTCAGCAAAAATGATGCTGAAAAATACCGATTTAACGATGAACGAAATTGCTGAAAATCTTGGCATTTTAGATTCGTCATACTTTGCCCGGAAGTTTAAAACGCATGAAAAAATATCGCCAACGGAGTATCGGAAACTTGTGAAAAGAAACTAAGATTTTGTTGCACCACGATACACACAAAACTTCATTTTTTTACCTCTAACCGATTAAAGCCAAATAAATATAAGTCAAAAAACTCTTGCTATGCTGTCCCGGTATATATCGGAATTGTCAACATCTCCGCAGAACTTAAGAGATTCCACACACGTCGGAATGTCAATTCCCGTTACTCTTGACTTTTCCCAACCTTCTAAACAAATATCAAAATAAGCGTTTGTGCAAGCACAATGCGCAAAAACATTGAGAGCGGGTAAACGGTTGAATATGCTACTGACGGACGGTCGTTTTCAGCTATCATATTTGAATAGTAAAGTGCTGGCGGATTGGTATTTGTGCCCGAAATCATACCAATAATTGTAAAATAATTTAACTTAAAAACTTTTCGCGCAATAATTCCGATTGTTAAAACTGGTATTATCGTTATCAATAAACCATAGCACGCAGTCGACGCCGAGGGACGCCAGCTCGCGCTGCAGGTGGAAGCCCGTCACGCCCGACTCGTACACGGCCTTCGGCGCCTCGAACCCGAGGATCCACGAGGCGACCTCGGCAGGCGAGTACCCGAACGTCCTGCGCTCCACCTCGCCGGTGAACGGGTTGAAGGCGCATCCCTTGATCGACCTTGCGTGCACGTCGAGACCGACAGATGTAACATGTGCCATGGTGAGCCCCTTCCATGTCTGTGGCAACCTGGCCGGTCGCCGGTTTTTACGACAAGACCATTATCGGCCCCGACCCACGATAATTAGAGACGACATGCAGAGGGGCTCACTAATGCTCTGCTCATATCGTCTTTAGGAAGGCGTTCTCCATCTCGAGCTCGCGGATGCGCTTGTTGGCCTCGGCGAGTTCCTTCTCCCAGCCGGTCACCTTATCGGCCACCCGCATTTCCATATTCGACTGACCCGAACACAGCCAGACTTCTCCGATGAGGACGTTCTTCAGGACGCGCTTCTCTCCGTCGGAGACGGTCAGGGTGTACGGGCCGCTGCGGAGCACATCGCCCAGGGTGAGCTGAACTACCACACTGATACCGCCCGCATGCCCGGGGATCTGAAACGCCACGCCGAGGTGCTCAACGCCATCTCCGGGGGCATGCAGAAGGCGGTGCGGGAGCAGATGAAGAGCGACCGCTTCCGCACGGAGCTGATCACCAACGTGTCCCACGACCTGAAAACCCCCCTGACCAGCATCATCAGCTATGTGGATCTGCTGAAGAAGCGGGACATCGCCGATGAAC
>CALBPW010000081.1 GCA_937899145.1 uncultured Bacteroidota bacterium | reverse complement strand
ACGCTCAAGTAACCAATAATACGGGGCGTTACTATTTTACAGTAGAAAATGGAGGCGAAATAGCCGCTCAATACTACAACTTCTCGTATCTTGCCAAACAAGGTTTGATACTGTCGGCAGGCTCAATTGTTGACGAAGACGACAATTTCAGCAATGGTATTTTCAGCAATGTGGTATCAGCTGGCGTTTGTGTCGATTTCCGTAACAATCAGGAATTTGTAGGCACAGGCTCAGGCCGGCGAATTGAAAATGTTTCGTTTCCAAACAACCCTGGTGGCGGAGCAGTCAACTTTAAGAAAACCGAATGCTCGACTGGCGAAATTCAAGTTTACAACGCAACCGGCATGTTGGCCGGCGCTTTGTACGAGAACGACCCCAACGGCATTATTGATTGGTTAGGCGATGTTGAATACATCTGGACTGCAGGTAGCAACAATAATGATTGGCGGAATGCAGGCAACTGGACAGCAACACTTAATGGAGAGGTAGTGCCTCACACCATTCCTACAATTTCTAATAATGTTACAATTCCGGCAAATCCAGCTGCATATCAAAAATTCCCAATCATTGACCACGATTCGGCTTTCGCTAAAAAACTAACTTTGGCAAGGGGCGCTGAATTAACCATCGCAATCTCAAGCACACAGCCCGATACGCTCGGCCGCGCTCTTATTGTTGCTTCCGATTTTGAAAATAGTGGAACTCTGACTATGGCCACTGCTGTTGATACCATTGATGTTTATGGCAACTGGGCATTCTCAAGTTACGGAAAACTTGTGGCTGGTGATGGTACAGTTGTTTTGTCGGGTGTGGGTGTGAAGACGATAAACAACCGCACACACAATTTCAATAACCTGATAATTGACAATAACGGCTCAATTCAGTTGCAAGCCACAACAACTGTTAATGGCAATTTCGTGGTCGAACAAAGTGTGTTCGATATGGCGTCATCATCGTACAAACTTACTGTTGGTGGCGATTTTGTGAACAAAGGCACATTCCTTCCGCAAAGTAGCACATTGTTTTTGAACGGCTCGGGTAGCCATATCTTTAACCCGGGAAGTAGTACATATGATAATATAACTATCAATGGTACTGGAAGTTATGCGTTAACGGCAAAACCATTAACCATAACTCACAATCTCAATATTGCATCGGGTACCCTAACCGTTGAGGCTAACACCATCAACTTTGGCGACGGCTCAGGTGTTGATAATTTGGATATTGCAGGCACATTGAGCATTGGCAGCAATGGCAAACTGAAAATGGCAGGTACGGCTACTATCAATGTTAATAACGGAGGCAAAATATCGGTTGTCGGTACCGAAAACAACGAAGCAATTGTTACATCGCAAACAATTACAAATACTTACGCATTCAATATTAATAACGGAGGAACAATTGCCGCTCAGCATTATAAAATTGAACGCATCAATGCCGATGGTGTGCATCTAAAAGCAGGCTCAGTTATCGATGCTGCTTATAATATGTCTGACGGTCAGTATATTAGCGGCGCTTCGGGTGGCCGGTACATTTGGTTTGAAAACAATTTGGCTTCGGCTGAGTCTGAATTGACAATCTCGAATCTATCATTCAACTCAGGTCCAAAATACAATGCTAAACGCGATGAGTCAACCGCCGTTGGTATTATCAAACTGCAAGATGCGTTTGGTGTTGTGGCAAGTTACTATTTTGAGGAAGAGGAGACAAAATCGGCAATAGCGGGTGCTATCCGTTGGACATATACGGCAACTACTTTGTATTGGAAAGGTGGAACTGTTACAGGCGAAGATACCGATGGCACCCGTTGGGATAACCCGAATAACTGGGATAATCTTATTGATGATGCGGGCGGTGTGCCAAATAGCGCATCTCTTGTATTTATTCCTGACGTTGGAGCCGCTTCAAATAAATATCCAATCTTGAATGCCGGTGATGATGGCTCTGCTCTTGGTTTGACAATGTTCCCGGGTGCATCGCTTACTATTGGTGGAGGTAAAAACCTGACAATTGAAAATGCTCTGTCAATTGCGGAAGAAGCAACTCTTACAGCTTCTGACGGAACAAATCCAAGCACAATCAGCATTTCGGGACAACTTGCCAACGATGGTGCGTTTATCCATGGCGGCTCATCAACAGTTGAATGGACATCGGCTAAAAACTACAACATCGAAATGAATGGCTATCCGTTCTACAATTTTACAATAGCTAACGCCGAAAACGCAACTGTAACATTCTCAGTTAAGAGTGACGAGTCGCTTGTGGTTGAAAATGATTTTACAATTAACGGTGGAACAATCAATTGCAATGGCGGTGCGCTTGAAGTCGGAGGCGATTTTGCCAACAATGGCGGCACATTCATTCATGGCAACGGCACTGTTAAAATGAATGGAGGCTCGGCACAAACCATATCTTCAGCAATGGGCGAACTCAGTTTCTACAATTTAGAACTTACTGGTGCGGGCGCTAAAACAATCACAACCGATATTCGCGTAGCTAAAATCATAACCATAGGTTCAACTGTAAATGTGCCAACAGCTGACGTTTACTGTCTTGGCGATTGGAAGTGCCCGTCAGGTAACTACAAAAATAACTTCCATGGCGGCACGGGTAAAGTGGTATTCTGCGGAACAACACGCCAAGCTATCTCCGTTGACGAAACCTTTACTAATCTTGAATTTGATAATTCGGCTACAACCCCGGCATTTATAACCAGCTATGCACTCACTATTAGTGGCAAATTGACACTTACCAATGGTATTTTGCAAGGTAGTACCTCAAAACCGATTCAATTGGGCGAGACGGCTACATTAGAGGGCGGCAGCTCAACAGCCTACATCAATGGCGCAATTGCCAAAACAGGTAATGCCGACTTCTTCTTCCCGATAGGCGGCTCTGACCGTTACGCGCCAATCGCCATTTCGTCGCTATCTTCATCGGGCACTTACAAGGTTAGCTATTACAGCAATACCCCTGATAATCAGGATAGCCTGCCAACCAATGTTAACCATATCAGTACCAAAGAGTATTGGAACATAGAGCGTACAGCGGGCAGTGAAATGCCGAAAGTTTCACTTTACTGGATGGACCGCAATTATAGTGGGCTTGAAGATTTAGAAGTGGCGTCGGTTGTGCTTTATACCGATAATCGTTGGCAACGTCAAGGCGAAACAACACTCGACGATGTTACTCCGCTTGCAGGCTGCGAAGCCGATACTCTGAAAGGTTACATTACAACGCGCGACGCAATATCAACATCAGGCAATCTGACCTTCGGATTTACTTATCCTACAATAATTTGGAAAACCGATGCGGCTACATCGGCTTACGCAACCAAATCGAACTGGACAGGTAAATACGCACCAAGCAAAACAACTAATATCAATATTAGTGGTGAGGCTACAACTTACTCGCCTGTTACAAGTGCCGAAGCACATTGCTACGATATGACAATCGACGACGGCGGAGTACTCGAAGTCGGCGCTAATCAGATATTTACAGTTCATGGTAATACAACAATAACCAATACGGGAACATTGAAACTTGGTGAAAATTCAAAAATCCTATTTATGCGCGATGTTACCGCTTCTGAGGCTAATATTGTAGCCGAAACAGGTTCTGAAATACGAATTTGTGGCGAAACTAACCAAACAGTGGCTCTTAGCCGGTGCGACAACATTGTGTTTGAAGGCGGAAAAGATACTAAGCATAAATACACCAAAACCTTAGCAAGCGATTTGCAAGTTGATGGCTCGCTCAATGTGACCGATTACACCGCCTTGTCCGTACCAAATTATAAAATTGGTGTTAAAGGCGATATAGTCATCACTTCAAATGGCAATTTCTCGGGCACCAGCACTATCGAACTGAACGGTGACGCCAAACAATCAATCAACATTTCACCCAACAGGTCGCTTTACAATCTGACGGTGAACAATACATGCGAAAACGCTCCGCAAATTGAACTTGGCTACTCAACCAAAATAGACAACCAACTGACACTAACAAAAGGAATCGTGAAATCGACATCAAACGCACG
>CALBPW010000080.1 GCA_937899145.1 uncultured Bacteroidota bacterium | reverse complement strand
GAGATAAGCTAGTGACTGGAGTTCAGACGTGTGCTCTTCCGATCTTCCAATCGTTCAACAACTTCGTCGGGAATGTTATGAATAATACCAAGCATATCTTGAATAGTATCGCGATAGCCCATTCCGTCGCGTTCGCCACGATAGATGAGCGATGCGGCACGACTCCATGCGTAAGTTATCAGGTTGTTAAACGGATTCCACATATTTATCATGCTGTTGAAAGCGGCATCGGGTGTTTGTGCCGATAAACCTTGAATGCGCCCGTGCCAATAATCAACAACTTGCTGATATTCAGACTGCACTTTCTCTGGTGTCGATACCAATTCGGCAGCCCGTCGGCCTTCAATTTGAGCCTTGCCGATGCCAAGCACAACCGTAAATTCTTTTTCCTCATCAGGTTGCAAATCGATGTCAACCTGCAATGTTCCGCAGCCGTTATCTCCTTCGGTAACAGTATTTTGACACTCGCCATTAACAACCGAAATTGGATTTGCGTAAGTATGATAATTGCCTATAAAGCGGTCGCGGTCGCTATCAAAGCCCGTAACCGGCTGACCAACAATGCCAATAAACGAATGTCGGGCTTGATCTTTATTGGTGAAATTTTCAGGTTCTTCGGGCATATAAACATTGCTTCCGTGGTCGATAAAACCATCGGCATACGATGTCTTTATAATATATTGTGTGTATTGCAAATTATTGCTGTCGTCAAGCATATTCCAATTCGACGCAAATTCAACGTAGGTAAAAGCACGCAGACGGCGAGCCGTTTTGCCCGTATTTTTTATTTTGACATTCCACACTTCAAACTCTTTCCCCTTCGGTACAAAATAAAGCGTTTCTGTTTGTATATCAGTATATTCCGAAGTTATAACGGTGTAAGCCGACCCATGCCGGCACGTACTTTTGTACTTATCAAGCGGTTTGCCAACAGGCTGCCACGACACCGACCAAAAATCTTTTGAATCGCAGTCGTGCAAATAGATGTAGCGGCCGGGCTGGTCGAGTGGCACATTATTAAATTTGATGCGCATAAAGCAACCTTGCACACTTGAGCGAAAAAAACTGTAGCCACCCGCATTATTAGTAATGATTGCGCCATATCGGGTGTCACCTAAATAATTACTCCACGATTTTGGAGTATCGGGGCGCTCAATAACATACTCCTTGCGAGCATCGTCAAAATATCCGTATCTCATAATTTCAAAATTTATAGCGACAAACTTAGCCGATGTTTTATAGTGCGTCTTGCAAAGATGTCGCCAAAATGGTGTGAAATAGTATTATTTAAACAATTTTGACAAATAAGCGACCGTTTTTTTGCATTTTTGCTCCAAATAGAAAGAATTATGGACTTTCGTACACCAATTTCGTACAAATCAACTTTCAGTATCGGCTTCAACGACAGCATTTTAATGCTTGGCTCGTGCTTTAGCGACAACATCGGATTAAAATTCCAGCAAGCCAAAATGAATGTTACCATCAATCCGTATGGCGTACTTTTTAATCCGATATCAATAGCCTCAACTATCGAAAATACAATTGATTATAAACCTATTGCCGAATCGGAGCTATTACTAAACAACGATTTGTGGGTGAATCTTGATTTTCACGGAAGTTTTTCATCTGCCGACAAATACGAAGCCCTTCAAAAAATGAATTCAGCATCTGAATTGATGCACAAAAAACTTTCTGAATCAGCTTTTCTGATAATCACATTCGGAACGGC
>CALBPW010000079.1 GCA_937899145.1 uncultured Bacteroidota bacterium | reverse complement strand
TGTGCCCTTCCGATCTAATTGGTATCTGTCAGCCAACATCAACTGCTCAGAAAAAATATTTTTTTGAGTTTCGATGTCGGTTTCAATACTGCGGTCGAGACCAATTTCGCCGATAGCAGCAAGCCGTGCACTACCGCACCATTCTTCGATAATTTTCATTATTTGCAAATGATTGCATTGCCCAATTTTCCATGGGTGCACACCTGCTGAAACAAATTGCGAATCGGGGCCGGAATCGAATTTATCAATATTGACAAGTTCAATGCCATCGCCTAAATTATTATGAGTGTGTATGTTAACAAACTGAATGGACATTAAATAAAATATTTGTCGAGTTCGGGTGCTCGCGATAATTTTCCATCAACAGTTACAACAGTGGTTATAGTCGCGTCGGCACATACTTGACGCTCTGGCAAAAGCAGAATTTTCTGGTGAAAAATCATTTTTACGCCATCGCGCTCTGCTGTTGTTGAAACCACAAATTCATCACGGCTGCGCAGTGGGCGTTTGTAGCGAATATCGACACGAGCAACCACGACAAAAATATTTTTTGCAACAAGTTCAGCAAAACTCACACCTCGCGCTATACACATCTCGTGGCGGGCATGCTCAAAATAATGCTGATAATTAGCGTTGTTTACAATGCCTTCAATGTCGCATTCGTAGTCGCGCACTTTCATCTGAAGTTCAAATGTTTCCATATAATATAGGTGTTTGATATTAAACCGATACTGAAATACGTTAGACAACAAACTATAATACCCTCTTTACTCTTTATGCTTTATGCTTTACTCTTTATACTTTACTCTTTTTTACATTTTTTTCGTTATCGTTTGCAATATCGTAAAATGCTGAGAATTAAAATTTTATTCGGAATTATTATTGTTAAGTGTTGTTTACGCAAACGTTGTAATTAAATTGATTCTGAATAATTTGCAATAATCTTACTTTACATTTGCACCGCAAAAGGGGAATAAAAATTCCCTTGCATAATTAGAGTTTAGTGGTTATTACGTGGTATATAGTTGTGGGCGAGTTTGCTGAAAAGCGACTCGCTTTTTATTTGTCAAAAAACATCATTTTAATGCCGACTGCAAAAAGTAGCACCGCAAAGCATTTTTTTACAATATGCTCTGGCAAACCAATCGCAATTTTCGACGAGATATAACTACCAAGCATAAACGCGCACATAATAATCAGTGCCGCCTTAACATCAACAAAGCCAGCCTTGTAGTAGTTGATTACGGCAAAAATGCTGACAGGCGGAAGCATTATTGCCAAACTTGTCGCCACCGACTGCTGCTGCGTAAAGCCAAGCAAATAAACCATGGCAGGAACCATAATTATGCCTCCGCCAATTCCTAAAACGCCTGATATTGCGCCAGTTACAACACCAACCAATATCAATGCCATGAACATTCCTGTTGTCATAAATCAATTTTTTTTGGCAAATATACATTTTGGCGCGTTTATTCAACCGATTTGCAACGGCTTATTTACTATTTTAGCGGCATGTTAACACAAAACCAGAAAATCGGCTTAAAACTTTGGCTGCAAATCACGCTTTTAGCAATGGTGATGCCACTTGCAGGAGCATTCTCAGGCTGGTACTACGCTGCATTAGTTACCGAGTCAAGCCATGTGCTATTTGCCACTTTTATAGGACTTTGCATAGGCATAACAATCGATATAGTTTGCTATTATGAAAAACTTTTCAGCCTCGTTTTTTACCAAATACCGATACCAGTTATATTATTTCTGATCTTCTTCGAAATCGCGCTTTTCTTTGTCAATAAGTGGCAAGCCGCCTTAATTGCTCTAATTGGCTTAGCTTTAGGCATTCTGATTGTCAAAGTCCTCATCGTTCCAAATCCATTTTACACTATGCGCAAACGCATCGTGATAGTGATATATATATTATTATCAATCATAATGTTAGGTGTAATGATGGGTGTACCGGTTTCAAATTTTCTACTCGGAATTATTGCCGGCAACTATTTCTCAATCCGTTACGCAGGATCGGTAATGAGCCGCGCCCGATTACAACGCAACTTAATTGCCGTAACCATATTGTCATCAATAGTTTTACTGCTATCCGAATTAATATTCGCATGGCTCATTTGGCAAGATTCAATCAATATTTTAGATTACATATACAAAATATTTGGCATCGCTTTCACACAAAACCACTTGATTTTCATAATGATAACTATCGGAATCTTATCAATACTGATACAACTATTTATAACCTACTCTTCGGCAAGTGTAATGTATCGGTTTCGACTACTTAAAATGCTTGATAACAAACAGATAACTCAAAAAACAGCAAGTTATTTATTTTTATCGGAATAAATTTGAATGCCGATATTGCAACTTATTATATTTGCCAACCAAAAAAAACATCAACAAATGACAGCAACAAAGAAAAAAGTGAAACGACGCATTGTGTGGCGGAGAGTACTTCCGATTATTGCTGTTCCATTGGTTATAATATTGGCAATCACCGAGTTGCCAAAAGCATTCCATCAACGTAAAACAATTGATGAAGTATCGGTGTCAGAGTTGTCGGTTCTTGAATTGCGCGCACTACGCCGATATAGCAACGAATATCACCTCGAAGCCGCCCGAACCAAAGGCATCGACCGCCCATTCAAAAGTCACGAAGAACTGCTCAACGACAAATACGGCTACATTATCAAATACAACCTGCGCGAGCTGCACGATTGTAAATACTATGAAATTCCGCTACTTACAAACTCAATGCCATTTTTAAAAAAAGATGCAGCCGATTTTCTTGACGAACTCGGACGCCGTTTTTTCAAAACACTGAAAGATAACGATATACAAAATTATCGGTTTCAGATTTCTTCAATTTTACGTACCGAAGCCGACCAACATAACCTGCGCCAAAACAACGTAAACGCAACTCAAAACAAGTCGTCGCACTATTTTGCAACCACTTTCGATATTGCCCAAACATGCTTCTATCCAAAAGGTCAAACCGAACCGATTTACTCATACCGGTTGCGGAATTTACTACTCCGCAATTTGCTTGAGATGCAAGACGAAGGCCGTTGCTACGTGCTTCTTGAGACACAAACAAAATGTATCCACATAACCGTCAGGTGAAAATTGTTGAGTATGAAAAAATCGAAAGAAATTATCCTTTTAAATGTCAACGGCCCCGACAAACCCGGACAAACCGCCTCATTGACAAATATTTTGATGCAATACGATGTCAACATTCTCGACATCGGTCAATCGGTAATTCACGACGACTTAAACCTTGGAATTTTGTTTGAAGTACCCGAAGAAGCCGGCTCTTCACCTATATTGAAAGATATTTTATTTAAGGCCTACGAACTTGGAGTGCAAGTCAAATTCACCCCAATTCCAACCGAGCAATACGCCGATTGGGTTTAGAAGAGACACGGGAGAAAAGGACGGGATACAAACCAAAACCGTATACAAGGGCGGAATATCCGGGACAAAAGGTACAGATCGACGTGAAGTATGTGCCAAGCTATTGCGTAGCAGACGGCAAGAAGTATTATCAATACACTGCCAAGGACGAATGCAGCCGCTGGACATATCGGGAAATGTACGCGGAACACAGCACTTACAGCTCCGCTCTCTTTCTTGAGCATTTACTCCAACGTTTCCCGTTCCGTATAGAGTGTGTCCAAACAGATAACGGATCCGAATTCACAAAACGGCTCGGCA
>CALBPW010000078.1 GCA_937899145.1 uncultured Bacteroidota bacterium | reverse complement strand
AGGCAGTATCAGGCAGTATCAGGCAGTATCAGGTAGTATCAGGTAGTATCAGGTAGTATCAGGTATGGATGTGAGTGATGAGTGAGCGGCAGGATGGTTACAATCCGGACGGGTTACCACCGGATCCGGATGATGAAGACATGGTGGTGAGCCCGGATGAGCTCGCCGATGAACGCATCAGAGCCCAGGTCGGCAATGCCGCACAGTCCGATGAGGAGCCGGCATACGAGACGGAGCCCGATGAGAACGCCGATGAGGTCCTGGAAACCGATGAAGGCGGGGGCAGCGCTGATGACGCGGGCCGGGAGCCGGAGGCTTCGGGGATCTCGCGTTTTAATTATGAAGAACGCGAATATCAGACCAAAGCGGTAAAGCAGATCCTCGAGGCGCTCAGGACGCACGACTCGGCGATGCTGGAGTCGCCGGTGGGTTCGGGCAAGACCGTGATGGGGCTGATGGTGATTAAGCAGCTCCAGGAGCAGGCTGCCGAGCGCGGCGACGAGGCCGAAGCCATAAAACGGCAGCTCCCGAATGGCAGTGCTACAACAAGCGATGGCAGATACCAATTCTTTATAAATGAAGAAGTTGAAAACCCCGATTTTTGGGTTGTCCGCAACAAAAACCTGCTCAAACGCGAAACTTGCAACGTTGCTCGAAAAAACACGATTCTGATGTTTTCCGACCCATATTCTGTCGAAGATTATCCGAAAAATTATTGTCGTCAATTTGGAATGATTTGTTCATGTCAAGAGAACACAATTCACCCAAATGTAAAATTTATGCCGCCAGCATCGCCTTGGTGGATCGGAAAAAAAACGAAAGAAGGAAACAACAAATACTCAATAACTTACAACGATTTAAAAGACAAACCATTTCCCCAGAAAACAAAATTCATGTCGGTGATAACAAGTGACAAAATTTTTACACGCGGACATCAAGACAGAATAGATTTTGTGCGCCAGTTGAAGGCTACTTTTGGCGACAAAATAGATATTTACGGACGAGGATTCCGCACTTTCGACGACAAATGGGAAGCGCTCGCACCATATAAATATCATATAGCTATCGAAAACACTCAAACTCGATATTATTGGACTGAGACTTTATCCGATTGCTATTTGACAGGCACATTTCCAATATATTACGGCTGTACAAATTTAAAGGATTATTTTTCCGACGAGGCATTTAGAGCCATTAGCATTCATCATTTTCCGACAGCTGAAGCTGTAATAAAAAGTGTTGGCATTCAAGACCTTTACGAGCAACCCGATGTTCAAAAAGCATTGCTTGAGGCAAAAAACCTTGTGCTCGACAAATACAATATTTTCAGTCTGATAACTCAATGTTGCGACACGCTTAATCCTAAAGCGGAAAAGCAATTATTGACACTAAAGCCCGCACATAACCTGCTGAGTCCGCATAACTTATATTTAAGTGTGATATTGCGGAATTGGTTTAAAATCAGATCGGCAGTGCGCAGAGCGCGGCGGCCGTTTTAAATTTTTTCAAAAAAATTTTTTCCGTCAACGTAGGGTTGCAGCATAATTAATTGTTATTGATATGCGGGTAAGGGAATATTGTATCCGTTACTCACTTCGCTATTGTTTAAGTTGTTGAAAATCAATAAAATATATAAACAAAAATGTTTTTTTGATTTCATTTTTTAAACATTTACTTTTGCGCGATTTTGCAAACGACCTTAATTGCAACAAAAAACTGACGATGGATAAACAACGAACCATTAAAAAAGAGGTTTCGCTAACAGGAACAGGGCTGCATACTGGTGCCCACGTTACAATGACGTTTAAACCGGCTTCAACCGATTCAGGATACAAGTTCCAACGCGTTGATTTGGAAGGAAAACCGATAATTCCCGCACTTGCTGAGTATGTTATCGACACATCGCGAGGCACAACCATCGGTCGTGGCGAGGCGCGTGTTTCAACCATCGAACACGTTATGGCTGCCGTTTATAGCTTGGGCATCGATAATATACTTATAGAAATTGACGGACCCGAAACACCAATAATGGACGGCAGCGCAATAGAATTTTTAAAAGTGCTGAAAGAAGCTGGAATCGAAGAGCAAGAGGCTGAACGCCAGTATTTCAGTGTCAGGAAAAATATCCGTTATATAAACGAAGAACGCGGCATCGAAATAATTGCCTATCCCGACGACAAATTCAGCATCGATGTACTTATCGACTTCAACTCCAAAGTGTTAGGTCAGCAATTTGCAAGCATTAATGACATTTCAGAGTTTGAAGAAAACATATCAATGTGTCGCACTTTTGTTTTTGCGCACGAGTTGATTCCTCTATTCAAAATGAACCTGATAAAAGGCGGGCAACTTGATAATGCGATTGTGATTGTTGAAAATAAAATATCGCAAGAAGAATTTGACCACATTGCCGATGTGTGCAACAAACCACGCGTTAAAGCACGCGAGGGAATCTTAAACGACGACCTTAAATTTGACAATGAGCCCGCTCGTCACAAACTGCTTGATATTATTGGCGACCTTGCCTTGACGGGCAAAATGATAAAAGGCAAATTTATTGCGAAAAAGCCCGGACACTATGCCAACACTGAGTTTGCGAAACAAATCCGTCAAGTTATCAAATTTGAGCAAAAAAACGGCATCGCGCCCATTTATCAGCCCGACCAAAAACCAATTTACGACATCAACGATATAATGAATTTATTGCCACACCGCCCACCATTTTTATTGGTCGATAAGATTATCGAAATGAATGAAACATCAGTAGTTGGCGTTAAGTGCGTAACTATGAACGAACCATTTTTTGTAGGACATTTTCCGGGCGAGCCAATAATGCCGGGCGTGCTACAAATTGAAGCAATGGCGCAAGTTGGCGGTATATTGGTGCTTAAAGATGTTGAAAATCCGAAAGACTGGTCAACCTACTTTTTGAAGATTGATAATGTGAAATTTAAGCAAAAAGTGATACCAGGCGACACCCTTATTTTCCGCCTCGAATTTTTGGCACCTGTTAGGCGTGGGCTATGCCACATGCGTGGACAGATGTTTGTAGGCTCAAGTTTGGCTATGGAGGCCGAACTGATGGCGCAAATTGTATGCAATAAACAACAAACCGAAGAAGTAAAAGAAAATTGATATATGGATTACAAATTGTCAAATGTGCATCCCGAAGCAAAAATCGGGAAAAATGTTGTTATAGAGCCATTTGTTACTATCGAGAGAGAAGTTGAAATAGGTGACGACTGCTGGATTGGTTCAGGTACGGTAATTAAAGATTACACCACACTTGGAAAAGGTTGCCGTGTTTTTCATGGAGCCGTAGTAGGAGCCATCCCGCAAGATTTGAAATTTAAAGGCGAAAAAACATTTGTGCACATCGGCAATAACACTACAATTCGTGAGTATGCCACCGTCAATCGCGGAACAGCAGCAAAAGGAGGCACAACAGTAGGCGACAACTGCCTATTGATGGCATACAGCCACATAGCTCACGACTGCCGTATTAAAAACAATGTCATCATTGGCAATCTTACTCAACTTGCAGGCGAGGTCGATGTTGACGATTTTGCGATAATAAGTGCAGGCAGTTTAGTACATCAATTTTCGCACATTGGTGCCCACGTAATGTTGCAAGGCGGTTCAAAAGTCCCAAAAGATATTCCGCCATACGTGATTGCTGGCGAAGAGCCATTGGCATATTTCGGCTTAAACCTTGTTGGATTGCGCCGCCGAGGCTTTTCAAACGAGACAATAAACGCCATTCACGATGTCTATCGCATCATCTACCAAAGCGGGCTTAACAACTCGCAAGCCCTTGCTCAGGTGATGGAAACACTGCCGGAAAGCGCTGAACGTAATTACATTGTCGATTTTATCAAAAATAGCGCGCGTGGCATTATACCAAGCTGCATAAGCAAAAAATAATCGGCAGGAACAGGATTGCTCATTAAGTCAGGTGTCGTACGGCAGAGAATTTCAAGTCAACTTTGAGAAATTTGTAAATATTTTCCCAGCCGTTATGGGCACACGTTACCGCACAGGCAACACACATTTCAGTTACAAACCCCGAAGATGCGCAAAGGAGGATATAGAGGCACTTTTGAGAAATAAACGTCTGAATTCACACAAATGAAAGGATTCGGAAATTCCTTTCCCCTCAATCGGTTTTCTATAACATTGCTTGTTGTAATGCAACAACCAAAAGTCCAAAATAAAACAACTGCAAAATCATAATTCTTTTATCTTTGCCAACTCAAATTCAATTGAAAATGAATAAAAAAGAAAAACGCATCTCAACACGGCAATTGCGGAGTTCTTACATAACAACCGTTATCAGCATCTCATTAGTTTTGTTTGTTATCGGTCTGGTCGGACTTTTAATCTTAAACACACAAAAAATCTCGCGCCATGTCAAGGAAAATATCGGCATAACAGTTTTCTTAAACGATGATGTCAAAGAAGTGGATATGATTCGACTTCAAAAAAGCCTTGACGCTTCCGATTTTGTTCGCCAAACGGCTTTTATATCAAAAGATTCAGCCGCTCGCGAACTCACACAAGAAATAGGTGAGGATTTTGTTTCTTTTTTGGGATACAATCCGCTTTCTGCCTCAATAGAGGTAAAATTACAAGCCGACTATGCCAATGTTGATAGCATTGCCAAAATCGAAAAAAAACTAACGAAATACTCGCAAGTAAAAGAGGTGTCGTATCAAAAATCGCTGATTGAAACTATAAACCAAAACGTAAAAAAAATCAGCATTATCTTACTTGTTTTCTGCGGATTACTATTTATAATTTCGCTTTCGTTGATAAACAACACCATTCGGCTTTCAGTTTATGCGCGTCGGTTTTTGATTAAAACTATGGAACTTGTTGGCGCCACACGTTCGTTTGTACGCACACCATTCATACTCAAAAGCCTCTGCCACGCGCTTTATAGCATAATAATAGCATACATTTTGCTTGGTGGAGTTATATATATGATAGACAAACATATACCTGAACTTTCAATAATGTACGAACTCGATACCATTGCAATTTTATACGCAGGAATAATGGCAGTAGGATTCTTAATCGTTTGGGTATCAAACTTTTTTGCAGTTAATAGATACCTCAGAATGAAAGGGAACGAACTTTACGCATAAATCAAGAAAAAATGGAAAACACAAACAAAAGCGGATTTGCATTAAGCAAAAAAAACTACAAATTCATACTTATTGGTTTGGTGCTGATAGTATTAGGTTTTATACTGATGGCAGGCGGTCGCTCAACCGACCCACAAGTATTTAACGAAGCTATGTTCAGTGCTCGTCGCATAATAGTGGCTCCAATAATTGTACTTGCAGGTTTCTTCTTCGAAGTATATGCCATAATGCACAAGCCAAAAAACAATGATTAACAATCACTTACAAACAAGTAAATGATTTTTGCACCCGATAAAAAACAATGTGATTTTGAGGCGGGACAAATCATATTGATAGATAAACCGCTAAAATGGACATCGTTTGATGTTGTTAACAAAGTACGCTATCTGCTTCGCAATCAGTTTGGTTACAAGAAGATAAAAGTTGGACATTGCGGCACACTCGACCCTCTTGCTACCGGCTTGCTTATAATTTGCACAGGCAAATTCACTAAACGGATTGAGGAACTGCAAGCCGGCACAAAAGAATATGTCGGCACATTTATGATTGGCGAAACAACACCATCGTACGATCGTGAAACAGAGGTAGATAACACATATCCAACCGACGGGATAACCGAAGAGAAAGTGCGTAGCGTATTAAAAACATTTGAAGGCGAACAAGAACAGATTCCGCCAGTTTTTTCAGCCAAAATGGTTGACGGACAACGGGCTTACATAGCAGCCCGAAAAGGAAAAGAAGTGGAAATGAAACCTGCAAAAATAAATATAGAAAAATGCGAACTGATAAGTTATGATTTCCCATTGGCAACTGTCAGAATACGCTGTAGTAAAGGCACTTACATACGCGCCATCGCCCGCGATCTTGGCCAACGGTTGAACTCGGGCGCCTACTTGCACGACTTGCGCCGAACGATAATCGGAGAATTCAGCTTAAATAATGCTGTTGATATTTTGGAATTTGAAAAAATTATAAAAAATTGCGAGCCAATTGCGAAAAACTGAAAATCGCTTTATATCAACATAATAAAAGACACAAAATCACGTTTCGCAAACGTCAAAATATAAAAATATTCCTCAATGAAACTCTCACAATTTTATTACGACTTACCAGAAGACAGAATAGCACAATATCCTGCTGAAAACCGCGACGAATCAAGATTATTAGTGCTAAATCGTAAAACAGGACAAATTGAGCATAAAATCTTCAAAGACATCATCAATTATTTTGAAGACAAAGATGTTTTTGTGTTCAACAACACCAAAGTTTTTCCGGCGCGTTTGTACGGCAATAAGGAAAAAACCGGCGCCAAAATTGAAGTTTTCTTGTTGAGAGAATTAAACCACGACCAACGTCTTTGGGATGTGCTTGTTGACCCGGCACGCAAAATCCGTATTGGAAACAAACTCTATTTCGGCGAAGACGATTCGCTTGTAGCCGAAGTTATCGACAACACAACATCGCGCGGACGCACACTCCGCTTCTTATTCGACGGACCATACGAAGAGTTTAAAAAGACACTGTACTCACTTGGCGAAACTCCGCTCCCACGTTCAATCAAACGCCCTGTAGAGCCCGAAGACGCAATTCGCTATCAAACAATTTATGCAAAACACGAAGGCGCAGTTGCAGCTCCAACAGCAGGCTTACATTTTAGCCGCGAACTACTTAAACGCTGCGAAATTAAAGGCATCAACTTTGCCGAAATAACATTGCACATCGGTTTAGGAAACTTCCGCTCAGTTGATGTTGAAGATTTGACAAAGCACAAAATGGATTCAGAGCAAATCTTCATCCCACAAGCGGCCGCCGATATTGTAAACAAGGCGAAAGAAGGAAACCGTCGCATTTGCGCAATCGACACAACAGTTATGCGAACACTTGAAAGCTCAGTATCGACATACGGCTACTTGAAACCATTTGAAGGTTGGACAAATAAATTCATTTTTCCGCCATACGAGTTCAGCGTGGCGTCGTCGATGGTCGCAAACTTCTACCTGCCACAATCAACAATGTTGATGATGGTTGCCGCATTTGCAGGTTACGATTTACTGATGGAAACCTACAAAGTAGCACTAAACGAGGGATATAAATTTGGCGCATACGGTGACGCAATGCTTATAATTTAAGATTTATCGGATCATCTTAATATCGATTCAGCAGAAAACCTAAAAAACAAAAAACCGTGGACAATTTGAAAGAATACGAATCGGCAAATGGGAAAGGCAATAAAAAGTATATTACCATAATTGTCGTTGAATCAATACTTTTGCTTGTAATGTTTATGCTTTATTTTACCAAAAGCCATACAAGCACTGTGCAAGAGATACAAATTGTAAATGTAACCGCCGAAAAAGACTCTCTTACAGCCCAATACCAAACGTTATTGGCTGATTATGAGAATATTGAAACATCAAACGATAGCATATCGGCACAACTTGATGAGCAAAAAGAGCACATCAAAAAATTGATGAAAGAACTGAAATCGACAAAAGCTGAAAACAAAGCGCAAATGGAAAAAATGAAAAAAGAACTTAAAACATTGCGCGATGTTATGAAAAGCTTTGTACATCAGATAGATTCGCTCAACACACTCAATATTCAGCTGACTGAGGAAAACACAGAAGTGAAAAAACAAATTTCGGCCGCAAAAAAGGAAAACAAACAGTTGACGCAAAAATATGAGGAGTCGCAAGCAAAAGTGGCTAAAGCATCAGTTATAAAAGCCATCAACTCCAGTATGACCAGCTTCAACGCTAAAGGGAAACCAGCCAACAAAGCAAAGAAAATCAAACGTTTAGCTGTTTATTTCACCCTCGACGAAAATCCGATTGCACCACAAGGCAACAAAAAGGTGTATGTTCGCATCACCTCGCCCGAGGGACTTATGCTTGTAAATAAAGACCAAGACACCTTCAAATTTGAAGACGACAAAATCACTTTTTCCGCCCTTCGCCAAATCGACTATAAAGGCGAAAAAGTGGATATGGTTATTTATTACGAATGTGAAGAAGG
>CALBPW010000077.1 GCA_937899145.1 uncultured Bacteroidota bacterium | reverse complement strand
TGTTAAAGAAAATATAAAACCTTTACAAGAAGGAATGTTAGCTGGATGTAACTTGTTAAATGATTATATGAAATATCATCCTTATGAAGCTAGTGAAGGAAAAGAGATTGTTTATAGTTTATTAAAAAAAATTAAAGAAAAACCTTCTAAAACTTTGGTAGAAGCTTATTATGATATGGTATTTAATGATACATTTGGTACTAATGCTTATTTAGTAAAAGAAAAAAGATTACCATTTAAAGATAGATTAAATATTATTAAATGTCGTAATCTTTTACGAAAAGAAGATTGGAAAGAAGCATTTATTATTTATAATAAAATAGGTTATATGAAAGTGTTAATGGGAATTAAAAAGTTATTTAAAAAAACAAAGTAAGGATGTTGTGTATGAAGAAATATATATTACTTTATTCAAATAAAAAAAATGAAGATAATATTTGTTTAACAAATATGTTTAAAAATAATAGACAGATTAATATTGGGTGGAATGATTTTGATATTAAGTCAGATATGAAGGTAATTGATGAATTAGTAAATGAAGGTTATGAAGAACTAATCTTTGGTGGTTTTGAAACAGGGTGGGATATATTAATATCAAATGTTAAAGATAAATATCATGATTTAATAGTTAAAGTAATATGTAATACACAAGATAGTTTATTATATTATGATTATGAACGAGATAACTTTTTTAAACTATTGGAATTAACTAAAAATAAAATTGTTGATGAAATTGCTTTTTTAAGAAAGAGTCAGTATGAATTATATAAGGAATTAGGATATAGTTGCTGCTATTTATTAGAGAACTATGTTTTGGATAAAAAGATTGATATAGAAAAGCATAGTGATGACAAGATTTATTTAGGAGTTTATCCACTTTCTTATACATGGGATAAAAATATATTTAATCAATTGTGTGTAGGTAAAATGTTAGATAACTCAATTATTCGATATAATTGTTTGGATGAACGTATGAAAGACTTTTTAGATACAATGCATATAGATAGTATTCCTGTTAAGTTAAGTGATATTAATGATCAAGTAATAATTAATGAGGTCATTAAAAATGATGTTGTTATAGCAACATCATTTACGGAATATCTTCATCCATTGTTTTTGATAGCTATGGAACTTGGTATTCCTTGTTTAATAGGAAATAATTCTGATTTTTTTGATGATTGTTTAGAGTTAAAAGAATATGTTGTTACTTCTGCTGAAGATAATGCAATTATTAATTCTGAAATGATTAATAAGTTATTAAGTAATAGGAATAAGGTTATAAATCTTTATCATAAATGGAAAAAAGAGTATAACCAAAGGGCAGAGGAAAGTATAAAACAATTTATTGGATAAGGAGGTATCATATGCAAAAAGTTAAGGCTTTTTTTAAAGGGATATTTAAAAAAGATGGTTTTATGTATAAGGCTTTAAGTAAAATATACCATTTTTTTAGTAAGATAAAATATAATCTTGTTAACGGAAAAAAGATAAAAGAAGAAAAAGCTCACTATAGTGAAGTTGCTAGACAAGCAGTTTCTGATATTCATAGTTATAATAATTCTTCTTATATTGTTTTTTATACATGCGGCATAGCATCTCACGACTGGTTTAATCCTGAGCAGCGCCACCACCAAAATGTATAAATGCTATTAAACATATTTTTCGTTTTTTTTACGGTTGCAAATATGTGTGTTTTTTTTGGATTGAAAAATTTTTTTTACGATAAAAAATTTTTTTAGCCTAAAATACGAATATAACGTACTTGTAATGAATGTTTTACCAGAAGATCGGATTGTTATCTTATTAAAAATCACTAATTTGCATAATTATCTGTTTTTTTTCTATATAAAAAATTTTTGATTAGTTGTATCGGGGAGGGTGTAAATTTTTATAAGATAATTTTTTAAAATATTTGTTGTTTGATTGTTGAATATTATATATTTGTCGCACTCAAAAAAACTCAAATTATTGATTATAAAATATTTTTAACTATGACAAAAGCAGATTTAGTAAATGAGATTGCAAAAAACACTGGTATTGAGAAAGTAACAGTTCTGAAAGCAGTAGAATCCTTTATGGATAGTGTAAAATCATCACTTGAAAAAGGTGATAATGTGTATCTTAGAGGTTTTGGAACCTTTGCGGTAAAGAAAAGAGCTCAAAAAACCGCTCGCAACATCACTAAGAACACAACTATGATTGTTCCTGAACATTACATTCCTTCGTTCAAACCAACTGCAGAGTTTGTTGACAATGTAAAAAAGAATGTTAAAAAATAAGGATTCGTTCTTAACATTAAATATTGCCTTGGGCTTTTGCTCAAGGCTTTTTTTTTTGCTATAAATATGTGATTGATAATATTTTTTATTGCCCTATTTAACTAAAATAACTATTCGTTTTTGAAAAATTATGTTTTATTTTTATAACGTGATTATCATAAAAACCACATATTCAATACGGAACAATTGAAATTGAAGATGGAGTGGCAACGAGGGGGCGATAAACGATTGCCGTAGCGGAAATTTTTTGATTAAGACTATTGGACTATTATAAACTTAACAAAAAAACACAACTATGCCAAGCGAAGTTAAAGTTTACGGCACAGGTCAAAGCCGTACAGTTTTGGGCATTGCCAATGCCTATTTAGTTATGCACCCCGATGCGACACTCGAAGACCTTAATCAGGCATTTCCGGGAAATCTGAACTCATCAAACCGGAGCGAAACAATCTTTATTGATGTGAACGATGCCGAAAAATTTAAAAACGGCACAGGAAATTCAACCTACGAAATGTTCTTCTTTGAAAAAGAAGACGAACTAATCACCCTTAAAGACGGGCGCAAAGTCGCAATGCTTGAATTGTGGCAAAAACCTGATTTTGACAAGATTGTAGAGTGGGCAAAGCAGTACAATATTATTGTTGCTGAATATAAAGATAACGAAAACTTCAAAAAAGGTGGTTTTAAACTTGAATATGAAGAAGATACAGCAGAAGTGGCTGGCGCTGCATCAAATTCAGGCGCGGCCGCAAGCGAAAATGCAGCCGATGCCGAAAATCAGACCGCCGAAAATTCAGAAGACGAATCGAAAAATGCTGATAATGACGAAAATGCCAAAGAAGACGAGCTAACAAACGAGCAAGAGGAAAATAAGAAAAAACGTGCTATTTGGTGGATTATATTACTGATAATCATAATAATACTGTTGCTGATTCTGCTTCTTAGAGGATGCTCAAAACAAACAGAGCCAGCAGCTGTAGAGCCAGAACCGGTTGAGGCAATTGCCGATACCGCACCAACAATTGCTGATACTGTAGAAGCGATAAAAACATCGTTCAATGCGGCACAATTCCTCGCCGCAAAAGCAGACCTTACCGAATCGTCGAAACTTGTACTGCAAGAATTGGCTGAAATGATGAATAAGCATCCCGAAGTGAAGCTGAAAATTGTTGGACATGCATCGTCTGACGGAACTGAAAAATTCAATCAAAAACTATCGGAGCAACGTGCGCAAGCGGCTGTCGAATACTTAATATCTCTTGGCATCTCAGCCGACCGCTTACAAAGTGAGGGTAAAGGCAGTAGCGAGCCAATTAGCGATGACCGCGAAAAGAACCGAAGAACTGAATTTATTGTTATAAAATAAATTGTTGATATACAGAATTATGAAGAAACGAGTAGGAGAAAGACGATTTTTCTCCTACTCATTTTTTATTTTGCAATTAACATCTTGGCCGATATACATCCTTTTGTGCATACAAACAAAGTTTGGCGTCACAGTAACCTTGTCACATCATTCTTATCTTCTCGCTGTGCTTTATTCGCTTCCGTGTTAGAAACAATTTCCGGAAATTAAAAGCTGTTAAGTCATAAACACTTGGTGCGAAAGAGCCAATAACAATGTTTGAATTTAAAATTCTTACGTAATCGTGTCTTTAATATGTCGTTTATCCAAGGCAAATTTTGCAGCGATGTTATGCAATATTGTACTTGTCATTGCGCCTGCTTTTATATTGGCTGAAAATCAGTTGGTTCAAAAAAATGTCCTAAATTCGAAAAATCCATCGTTTCAAAAGCAACTTTTCTGAACCATCTATTGATAAATTATTAAATTTGACCCTTTGTAATTGATATATGAAATAGTTTCTAGGTATGAAGAAGGATTCAGTTAAAAAAAATATCAGAAATACAGTTTTCGAATTTTCATTATGGGCATGTTTAGCAGGTGTTGCACTTGCAGTTGCAATCATCTTTATCGAGTTGAAAGAGAATGATTTAATATTCACTCTCAGCAATGTTGGCGAATTGATAGCTAAATTGCCACACCTTTATGTAATATTAGCAATACCAGTTGTTGCGCTGTTTGTAGGCTGGTGGTTTGGTAAACAAACTTATAAAGAAGCCGAGAAATTTTATGATTTACAGACATTTAAAGATACAACGCAACGCAAATTGCTTGATTTTGCCGAAGAACTGTCAAAAGGAAATTTGGATAGCGAATATGAGCCCGAAAAAGGAAACGCACTTGGCAATATCATGATAGAACTACGTGATAATCTGCAACATAATAAAGAAGAAGAAATAAAACGTAAGGAAGAAGACGAACAGCGCAACTGGAGTGCGACAGGGTTAGCCACTTTTGGTGAAATCTTGCGTAACAACAACGACGACATCAACAAACTTGCCTTTGAAGTTATCAGCCGCTTAAGTGAGTATATAGATGCCGTTCAGGGAGGTTTCTTTATTTTGAACGACGAAGAGCCTGCCGACACTCATTTTGAGCTGATTGCACATTTTGCTTATGGGCGTAAAAAATTCAGCCAAAAGCGCGTTGAACTATCCGAAGGCTTGATTGGTCGGGCCGCTTACGAGAAAAATACCATTTATCTTGACGAAGTACCCGAAGAATATATCGAAGTAACATCAGGTTTAGGCGAGGCTAATCCGCGAGTGCTACTTATTGTGCCACTGAAAGTTAACGATGAAGTGCATGGTGTACTCGAACTGTCATCGTTCCACCCGTTTGCTGAACATGTTATTGCATTTGTCGAGAAAGTGGCAGGAAGTATTGCAACTACAATATCAACTGTTAAAACTAACATTCGTACAACCAAACTGCTTGCCGACTCACAAGAACAAGCCGATCAGTTATCACAACAAGAGGAGGAGATGCGTCAGAATATGGAAGAATTGCAAGCAACGCAGGAGGAAGCCTCAAAGCAGGCAGATGAGTTTATCAGTTTTACAAACTCCGTAAATCACACACTGATACATGCTGAGTTCGATTTGAATGGTGTCTTGCTTTATGCCAATACAAAATTCTTACGCAAACTTGGTTATACTCAAAACTCGGAAGTTGAAGGTCATCATATCTCAATGTTTATCAGCGAGAAAGATAAACGCCAGTTTAATGAAATTTGGGATTCATTAGATCGGAAGAGCGTCGTGTAGGGAAAGAGTGTAGAT
>CALBPW010000076.1 GCA_937899145.1 uncultured Bacteroidota bacterium | reverse complement strand
AAGAGCGTAAACGGCGGCGCCGCCAACCGAGCCAATATATTTTGGGTCGCTTGGTGCAAGGCCGATGCGTTGCTGCATAAACAGTGACGCACCCATAATTGCGCAGTTTACGGCTATCAGTGGTAAAAAGATGCCGAGCGATGCGTACAGCGACGGGCTGAAACGCTCAACAACCATTTCAACTAATTGCACAATACCTGCAATTACGCCAATGAAGAGTATGAAGCTCAAGAAACTTAAATCGACGCCTTCAACAAGGCAATCAGGGCCTAACACTTTGGTTTGCAACAGGTAGTTGACAGGTAGGGTAACCAATAAAACAAAGGTTACGGCAATGCCTAATCCGAGTGCTGTTTTAACTGTTTTTGATACAGCCAAATAGGAACACATACCAAGGAAGAAGGCGAATATCATGTTGTCCACAAATATTGAGCGGACGAACAAACTTATTAAACTGTTTTCCATCATTCTTTAGTTTTAGTGGTTCTACTTTTGTTGCAAATCTTTGTTGTGAGCGCGTTGCCACCAGATGATGCAAGCCACAATGATGAGTGCCATTGGCGGCATCAGCATAAGGCCGTTGTTTAGGTAGCCCGCATTGTAGAATGCCTCAGGGAAAACCTTGAAACCGAACAACGAGCCGGAGCCAAACAACTCGCGGAAGAACGCGACAATTATCAAAATTTTAGCATAACCAAGTCCGTTGCCAATGCCGTCAAGTAATGACGACCATGGGTCGTTTTGCATTGCAAAGGCCTCCAAACGTCCCATCAATATGCAGTTGGTGATGATAAGTCCAACATATACTGACAGTTGCACGCTGATGTCGTAGGCAAAGGCTTTCAGCACTTCGCTTACAATAGTTACCAATGCGGCTACAACAACAAGTTGTACGATGATGCGGATGCGCAATGGAATTGTCTTGCGCAAGCATGAGATTACCACGTTTGAAAGTGCGGTTATTATGGTTACCGATATGCCCATCACAATGGCTGGCATCAGTTGTGCGGTTACTGCCAAAGCTGAGCAGATGCCTAAAACCTGAACAGTCACCGGGTTATTCAAACCAAGTGGTGTTAAGAATGCTTCTTTATTCTTCTTGTTCATTTTATTATCCTCCTATCACTTGGTTAAAAAATTCTTGTAGTTGCCGAAGCACGATTTCAGCATTGCGTCAACGCCTGTTGAGGTGATTGTGCCTCCTGATATGCCGTCAACTTCGTATTCAGCATCTGCAACTTTACCATTTTTTACAACGCTGATTTTGACATCGGTGCTGTCGCCAATGTGTTTGCCAGCAAATCGGGCTTGGAATGCGGGTGTTGCAATTTCGGCTCCTAAACCAGGTGTTTCGCTTGCGTGCGAAAAGTATGTGCCGAAGATGGTGTTTTTGTCGTCGTTTAGGGCGATATAGCCCCAAATGGCACCCCAAAGACCAGCTCCATAAACAGGAATCACATATTTTGTCTGACCGTTAACATTGCAAACAAATACATGGAAGCGCCCTGCTTTTCCTTCTGATTCATAGATGGTTGCAAATGTCCCGGTGTAATCGGCAAGTGTGTCGCCTTCCAAAATCATATCCTTAACCGATTCGCTAAATTGTTTATCGGCATCGGCTAAATTGGTCATATTGAGCGATGCAAGTATTTGCTTTTTGGTGTCAAGTTTAACATTTACATCTTGGCGCTCGCGCAATGCCGATGAGACGAACGATAGCAAAAATGCTACTATCACAACCATAATTGCGGCATACACTAATGTATAAGTGTTGCTGCTGGTTGAAAATTTCTTATCTGCCATGTCATTAAATGCTTTTAGTTTTTACTCGGTTAAGTCTGCGATTGATATTCTTTTGTACAAAGAAGTAATCGATGAGCGGAGCGAATGTGTTCATTAGCAATATTGCCAACATCATTCCCTCAGGATAGCCCGGATTGAGTACGCGAATGATTATTGCCATTGCGCCAATCAGGAATCCGTAGATGAATTTACCGCCTTCGGTGCGTGCCGATGTTACAGGGTCGGTTGCCATAAAGACCGCGCCAAAGCAGAATCCGCCATAAACAAGGTGATTGTACCAAGGCAGTTGAGCCATTGCGTTGTCGGCTGAGCCAAATTGGTTGAATACCCAACCCATTACTATGCCGCCTGCAAAGACGGAAATCATTGTCTTCCAGCTTGCTATGCCAGTGAAAAGTAAGATGGCCGCTCCTATCAGTATTGCAACGGCGCTTGTCTCGCCAATGCTACCCGGAATTAGTCCGAAGAAAGCTTCGCAAAAGTCGGTGTAGTTGCCGCCATTTGCAAGTGCGAGTGGTGTGGCTCCCGAGAATCCGTCAACGGCAATATCTTTGCTGTAGTTGTAGTACCAAGCTGTCTCGCCCGACATTTTTGACGGGTAGGCGAAGAACAAGAAGGCGCGTGCCAAAAGTGCGGGGTTCCAGATGTTCATGCCTGTGCCGCCAAACACCTCTTTGCCAAAAATTACGGCAAAGGCAGTGGCGACAGCAACAATCCAAAGAGGCACATCGGCTGGCATTACAAGCGGAATGAGCATTCCCGATACAAGGAATCCCTCGTTCACCTCGTGTCCGCGCATTTGGGCAGAGGCAAATTCAATTGCCAAACCAACAACATACGATACTACAATTATTGGCAATACGGCGATAAGTCCTTTCCCGAATATCTGCCAAAAGCCAACACTGCTAAGTTCGCCTGTCATGCGAAAATATTGGTAACCAGTATTATACATGCCGAAAAGTAGTGCTGGCACCAATGCTAAAACCACGACAATCATCGTACGTTTCAAATCGACGGCGTCGCGGACGTGAACACCACATTTGTTTGTTTCGTTTGGGGTGAATAGGAATGTTTCGAAAGCGCCAAATGTTGAGCGTAGCTTTGCGAATTTTCCTCCCTCCTGAAAGTTGGGCTTCACGTTATCTATAAAATTTCTTAAAGCTTTCAATTTTATAATTTTTTAGATTTATAACTCTTTGTTAACCAACTTCTTTCATCATCAGACTCAATCCGTTGCGCAATGTTTTTTGTATGGCTATTTTCGATGTGCATACAAATTCGCAAAGTGCCATATCTTCCTCAACAACTTCGTAAATGCCAAGTTGTTCCATCTTGTCGATGTCTTCAGCCATAATGGCTTTAATCAGATGTTCAGGATAGATGTCCATCGGGAATACTTTTTCCATCTCGTTGCTGACAACAAATGCGCGAAGTTCGCCGTGTGTATTGGCGTTGAGGCGGTATTCCTTGTTGCGGGCTATCCATGAGAAGAACGTGCGCGATAGGCTGAATTTGCCAAATCCGGGTGCTGCCCAGCCCATAAATTCGTATTCGTCGCCTTCTGGTATAGCGGTTATTTGGCTGTCGTAGAAACCGAGGAATCCGTCGGCTTTTACTTGTGTGCCAGTCAGTACGTTGCCGCTTATTATGCGGACGTGTCCTTCTTTAAGGTTGCCATCGAGCATTGTGCTTACGTTTGCTCCTAATATGGTGCGCACATAGGCGCGTTTTTTCATCTCGGAGCCGGTTAGCACAACAACACGGCTGAAGTCGTGAATGCCTGTGGCAAATAGTTTGCCTATTGCTATAACCTCTTGTGGCTGAATGGTGAACACTTTTTCGCCTGCGTTGATTGGGTTGGTGTGGTTGATTTGCACGCCTACACAGCCTGCCGGGTGCGGGCCGTCGAAAACGGTTACTTTTTCGCACTTGGCTCCGCTGAATGCTTTTGAGCAGCCACTGTTGTGAGTGCCTACATACACTGGTGCGATTTTTGTCAGTGCATCAATGCCTTTCTGGAAAAATTCCTCGTTGCAACTTACAATAAAGTCGTAGTCGGGAGCCAATGGTGCGCTGTCGAAGGTTGAAACAAAGATAGCTTTAGGCTCGGCGGTAGGGTTTGCCACAACATTGTACGGACGTTGTTTGAAGTAGGTCCACGCGCCAGATTCAAGTAGTTTGTCAACCACTTGTTGACGGCTCATTTTTGAAAGTTCGCTTTTGCCAAAATCGATAGGTGCTACTGAGTTGTCGGCTTTGACAACAACTTCCAATATAACACGTCTATCGCCACGGTTAACGGCTACCAACTCGCCGCCTACTGGTGATACGAACTTAACCTCGGGGTGCTGCTTGTCGACAAAGAGCACGCTACCCGCTTGCACTTTGTCGCCCACTTTTGCCACCATTTTAGGCACCAATCCTTTGAAATCGGTTGGCTTAATGGCATAAAGCTCGGGTAAGGCAACTTGTGCAAAAACCGTCTCGGCTTTGCCTTGCAAACGAATGTCGAGGCCTTTCTTGAGTTTTATAACATCAGACATCTGTTAAGTATTAAAAGTTAAGTTTAAATGAATTTTATTCGGTTTTTAAATGTAAATACCACTCCTAAAAATCGCTGCAAAGAAAATCAAACTCACTATTATTTGCGAATTTATAAGTATGATTTTTTTCGTTTTTTTTATTGTTACTGATATAAAATGATTTATACAGCCGGTTGTTAATTCGACATGTAATGTTTTGCAACATTTATTTAATCGTATTTTTTAAATTTTCAATTATTGTTTTTCGTAATCCGATAAGGTCATCTTTTTCATTATCTGATAGTTTGCTGAATCGGATCATTCTTAATGTTCGTTTTGCAAACTGAATGTAGTTCCATGCAAAAATGCCCAAAACAGGTAATATGCATAGATGGAAAAATGCTATCCAAATATTTGTGAATAAAAGTGTTAACGCAAATGTTAAGGTGTAGAAAAATGGAATTGTGAATAAAACTGATACTGAATATCTGACAGTGCCTTCAAACATCTTGTCTTTCAGTTTGTTAATGGCAATGTTTGGCAAGCAGTAGATGAAAATATTAGGCCAAAGGCTTATCAGCCAAGCTGGCAGGAAGATGATCAGTGAAAAAATATTGGCTATAATTTGATTGAATTTCGCATCTCGTAAAATTTCAATATCAGTTATCTTCTTGCTGTTAGTTAATTGCTTGTAACAGAGTGCGTTGCTGTAAATATTCTCGATTTTTGCGCTATCGGTATTTTTTAGTTCGTCAAGTTTGGCGACAAGCGCTTTGTCGGCTTGTAGCATATCGGGGAAGTGGTTGGGATTAAGGTTGTTGGCTATTGCAAATTGCCGTCCATAAATGTTTCGAATAAAGTCGATTGCTTCGTAGTTATCAAGGTCGGTGATGTTGAGCATCAAATTGCTTATTTCACGGCCAACAGCCTCAATAACTTGTCGTTGAGCAGTGCGAGGTTTGGTTTTGTAAAGTTCGTAGTATGGTGCTACCGATATTGGTTTGCCAAATTTCAGAATCATCTCGTTCTGAATACCATAGTAATTGGAGTAGTGATTGCACGATGGCTGGATAAGAATCTCTTTTTGGAAGCCGCTTTTTTCGGCAGCTTCAAAAGCCATTTTTGTAAAGCCGGTTGATAGCGAACCAAGCCAACGTTTATCTTGGTGCATACCTTCGGGAAACATAATTATTGTTCCACCATCTAATAGCGCATTTTCCGATTCAGCAAACGAGTCGGCATTTCGGCTGAGTGCTTCTTCGCCATCAAAACTCAAGCGGAAAGTTGGTAATAGGCCGATGCTGCGTAAAAACTTGCGCGACAGCCAGTTATATTCAATAACATCGGCGCGTGCAAGTATGTGGGGCTTGCGGTCGCGGAAAGTGAAAATCAAGCCAAGTGGGTCGTTTAGGCAATTTTGGTGGTTCGATACAAGTAGTAGAGGCTTGTCGCTTTGTGGAATGTTGCTCATTCCAATCCGATGCACTTTTTTGTAAAATACATGGTCGTGAAAAAAACGTAAATAGCAACGAAATATCTGATATACAACACCTTGATTTTGTTTACTCGCCATTTATTGTTGATTTTGTGTCGGCAAATATATGAAAAAACAAGGACTGAACAATTTTGTCTTTTCTGCTCTTAATCCCTTAATTACAACAAATTTTCTACTTTTGGCAAAAAATGGGTAATGCTACTGCGTCAATTTAAACAATATATTGCAGAAAATCAGCTTTTTAATCAAAAACAAAACTTGCTTGCCACAGTTAGTGGAGGAGCAGACTCAACTGTTATGCTTGATTTGTTGGCGCGTTGTCGGTTTAAAGTATCGGTGGCGCATTGCAATTTTAAATTGCGAGGAGCCGATGCCGATGCCGATGAAGAGTTTGTCCGTTGCTTGGCCGAAAAGTACCAAATGCCATTTATTAGTATCAGTTTCAATACTTTAGATTATGCGCGCGAGCATAAAATATCAGTTGAAATGGCAGCTCGTGAATTGCGCTATAATTGGTTTCAGAAACTTGCAACTGAACATAATTTTGATAAAATACTTACTGGTCACCATCTTGATGATAATATTGAAACATTATTTTTGAACCTTGCTCGAGGTACTGGTATTAACGGATTGACAGGCATTTTGCCTATTAATGGAAATATTGTTCGTCCACTACTTTTTGCTTCGCGAAAGCAGATTGAAGAATATGCTGAACTTAACAAAATATCATTCCGTACCGATTCAACCAACCTTTCCGATGATTACCAGCGAAACATTATCCGTCATAATGTTGTGCCAATTTTTCAGCAGCTAAATCCTGCGTTTGACGAGCGTATGTTTAAGAATTTCAGAAATATAACTCAAGCCGCACAAATTTATAATTGGTATATGGCAAATGCAAAAACCGGACTTTTGCAAACTGCAAATACTCAAACGTCTATAAATATTCAACTTCTTCTGCAACAGCCTTTTCCTGAACCGGTTTTGTACGAATGTGTCAATGAGTATGGATTTAACAGCGCTCAAGTGGAGCAGATGATGAAATTGGTTGGGCAAAAATCGGGAAGTGTATTTGAAAGTGATGAATATAAATTACTGATTGACCGTAATTTAATTTTAATCACCAAAAAGCAAACAGACGATTTTCAGCCAATCGAAATAGGGGAGCCACGTAATATAGAAAGTGTCGGGCTTAAAATGCAAATTGTTGCAATTGAACAATTTACGATTGATAAACGTCCGTCAGTTGCTTGCCTCGATTTTGATAAACTGCAATTTCCGTTAACGTTGCGCCGTTGGCAAAATGGCGATTACTTCTATCAAATCGGTATGAACCCGGCTAAAAAACTTAGC
>CALBPW010000075.1 GCA_937899145.1 uncultured Bacteroidota bacterium | reverse complement strand
AATAATAATAAATATTTGAAATATCGGTATATGATAGGTGTGTTGGTTTTACTTCACCTTTCCGCGATTGTCAACTTTCACTTTTATTAGAGCATCGTTTTTAAAAAGCGCCTCGTAAACAACAATGCCTCGCATTTCTAATATTTTGTAGGTGCCGTTGCGCTTGCCGTTTTTGTAGTTGACTTCGGTATTGAGAGGGCCTTCGTCGTACCAAGTAAGCCACTGGCCATCTTCGCGGCCTTGTTTGTATTGCTCTTGGCGTAATTGGCGTCCGTATTGGTTAAAATATTTCCAAACACCATTTTTTGAGCCATTCAGATAGTTGCCTTCAAACTCCTTCGAGCCATTGGCGCGGAACGATTTGTACTCGCCATTGTACACACCCTTTTGGTAGTTCTCAACAAGACGTAATGAACCATCGGCATACCAGTAAGTGGCAGTTCCGTTTTTGATATTTTGCTGATAATTGACAATATATTGTTTTGAGCCATCTTCGTAATATCCATTCCAAGTGCTGTCCATCATACCATCTTTGAAGCTGCCGGTGTGTTCAATATTGCCATTTTCGTACCATTGAATCCAGTATCCGGTTTCTTTGCCACGATTGAAGTTGCCCTCGTGATATTTTTGTCCGTCTTCAAAGTATACAACCCAGTGGCCGTCGCGTTTGCCGTGGTTGAAATCGCCTTCTTTCCATACGTTTCCGTTGGCATACCAATAGGTCCAGTGCCCATCCATCTCGCCATTGCGATAGTATCCTTCGTTACCTTTTTGGCCGTCGGTGCGCCAATATGTCCAAAGTCCATCTTGCACGTTTTGTTTGAAGTATCCTTCGATATCGATTTTGCCATTTTCGTGCCACCAAGTGGCTTTTCCGTCTTTTTTGTCGTCAACGAAATTTATTTCATCGGCTTTTTCGCCCGACACAAACCAATCGGTTTGTAAACCATTCTTCTTGCCTTTCAGGTAGTTAACCTGCATTTTTTGTTTCCCGTCGTGATACCAGAAATTCCAAACACCATCTTTCTGATTATCTTTCAGATGGCCTTCCATTTCTTTTTGGCCGTTAGTATAAAAGCGAGTGTTGATGCCGTTTTCGTAGTTCATTTCACTTTTTAAATTGCCTTCGCGGTAGTATGTAAGCCATTTGCCGACCTCAATTCCAGCCTTGTATTTACCGCTGCTCATTATGTTTCCGTTGGGATAATAGCGCAGCCACATGCCGTCTTCGCGGCCATTGAGGTAGTTGCCGGTTTCTTTTATTTGTCCCGATTGATAGTGTGATGTGTAGGCGCCGTTGCCATTGCTGATGGTTTGTTCTTTGCCATCAACCCAAAAGTTTAGTAGCAGCATTGAGTCGCCTCGGAAGTGTTGCTCTTCGCGATATTTCAGACCTGAGC
Source organism: uncultured Bacteroidota bacterium (assembly GCA_937899145.1). Taxonomy (GTDB): domain Bacteria; phylum Bacteroidota; class Bacteroidia; order Bacteroidales; family SZUA-534; genus RUG13583. The sequence goes on along the minus strand of CALBPW010000075.1, from coordinate 1,324 downwards.
CGTTGTAGTATGCCCAAATGCTGTCTTTGTTGCCATTATAGTAGTAGCCTTCAATTTTTGGTTTGCCATTTAGGTAATTTTCGATGTAGTGCCCGTGCATTTTTCCGTATCGGAATTCGCCTTCATTTTGGATTTTTCCGTTGCTGAAATAGTATGTCAGTTTGCCGTGGACGGCTCCGTTTCTGAATTCAATTGTCTGGGTTTTAGTGCCTAAGCTGTCGTAGTATGTCCAAATGCCGTTTTCTTTGCCTTGTATGAGAACGCCTTCGCTTGCCGTTTGTCCGTTGCCATATTTGTTAGTAATCCGTTCTTGTGCCAACCCGATTAATGGCAACATTGTCAGTGCGATAGAAACTATTTTTTTCATTTGTAATGATTTTTCAGATTGAGGCAAATCTAATAAAATGCCGGTTGCAAGTGTGAATTTATTTGAAAATCGAAAGTTATTGTATTATAAGAGATTGAATTTCAGATTATGTCGCTTTTTTATATTTATTTGAATTGATAGGATTTGTGTTAATTTATCAATATGTTATTCAATAATTCCACCTCCAAGTAGCACATTCTCACGATAGAAAGCTGCTGACTGTCCGGGTGCAATACCCCATTCAGGCTCTAACAGATTGATGGTCATACGCTTATCGTTATCAAAGGTAACAACTCCCTTTGCATTTTGTTTCCGATAGCGAATTCTAACATCAACCTCAGTTTTGAAATCATCTTTATTAACAATATTGTAGTCGATTACCGAAAAACGTGTTTTGTACATATCTGATAAATCGCAGAGCGTAATGTTGTTGGTTTTAATGTCGATATTGCTTACATACAATGGATTATCCGGTGTTAATCCTAATCCGCGGCGTTGACCGATTGTGTAAAACGGGACTCCTTCGTGTTCGCCAATAACATTGTTGTGTTTATCAATAAAATTACCCTTTTTTATTTCAATACCATCGTTTTCAAATATTCGTTTTAAAAAATCCCGATAATTTTTTTGTCGCATAAAACAAATCCCGATGCTTTCTTTTTGTTGTGTTAAATAGTTGAATTTGTGATTAACAGCTATTTTGCGTGTTTCGGTTTTTGTTAAATTAGATAGCGGAAAAATCGCACGGCTTAAAACATCTTGTTCAAGTCCCCAAAGAAAAAACGATTGTTCTTTGTCGGCATCGGAGCCAGTAGTTATGTAAAATTGGTTGTTAATGATTTTGAGTCCATTGTAATGGCCTGTCGCAATATATTGACAATCAAGTTTATTGGCATAATCAAGCAGCGTTTTCCATTTAATTTTAGGGTTGCAGCGGGCGCAAGGGTGAGGTGTGTG
>CALBPW010000074.1 GCA_937899145.1 uncultured Bacteroidota bacterium | reverse complement strand
TCTTTCCCTACACGACGCTCTTCCGATCTCATACGATGTTGCGCAAAAAACCAACGCCGAGTTTGATGTGCTTTACAGCGGTTACTACAACTGGCTGTTTGACCTGACTATCGACCAAAACGGGTTCTACGATTTTGGCCGCTACCGTGAGAGCGGCAGTGCAACCTCAACGGCTATCGAGAAATTCAGCCTTGCAGCATTTGCAAGCGCCGGCGTTAGTTGCTGGCTCAACAAGAAAATGCAGGTTGACTGTGCGCTGCAATACAACGGCACCATACTCAACAAGACACAACCCGCCGACAACTATCAATTGACACAAACCAGCAATGACTGGCAGACGGCAACTAATATTATGAGCAAAGCCTCACTGCATAAAGTGAATTTTAAAATACAGTTTAACTATAATTTTTAATGTTATGAAGAAATATAAATGTATCGATTGCGAAAATGTTTCCGAGGGAGATTACCTGACTAATTGCCCTAAGTGTGGAAGTCCTAATATTAAGGAAATTTCGGAAATTCCTTGGAAGAAAATTCTTATTGGAGTAGGTGCGGTAATTGTGCTGTTGCTATTGCTGAAAATGTGTGGCGGTTGTGATGGAGATGCCATTACTCTCTCAATGGTTGAAAAATCCGAAGACAAAGTACTGATATTCAACGCTGAAGGCGCGTCAACAAGCGACTTGAAAGCTAATTACAAGATTATGGTTTACGACTCGATTCGTACTCAAATAGGCCAAATATCTTTCAATGGCAAAAGTTTGCAAACGCAATACTCAACAGCAGAACTGGACGCTGGCAAGTGCTACACATTCGAATTTGTGAAACGAGATGGTGGCAACGTCAAAGTAAGATGGAGCCCAAGCAATCAATATTGCGTACCTACGCCACCCACACCACCAATTATCGGTTGGGAAAAAATACCCGATTGTAATACGGCATCCTACACAATAAAAATCGATGTTAAGTCAGGAAATGTAGTTGAGTACATTCTTGACGGAATAGGTCAAGGCAGCAATGTATTTAGCAATGTTACCCCACGCAATCAGCCATATATTGTTAAAGCACGCGATGCAAATGGCCTAATGTCAGAAGAACATTCTGTCCTTTGCACGGAAAAAGGAGTACAGTCGTTCCATATAACCGTAGCCGAGATTCAAGCGGAATTTGACAAAGTGGCAGCTGGCAACCAATATGTTGGCGATGCAATGGCCAAAATATCACAAGGAAGAAATATAAAACTGGCAGAAAGCATTGATGGGTGCAACATGTTGGAAGAAGTTCTCAACCGAGCCTACAATATGGAACAGAGATATATGGTTAATGCCGAAATAAAAAGCAACGGATGTTCCGATAGCATAATCAGTTTAACTGTTACTCACTGAAAATGAGAATATTGCTGTTTCTCATATTAATGTTTGTGAGTGCCAATGCATTGGCGCAAAATTGCTTTGTATATATGCGATACGATTACCAGACCAACAACTACTCATTGTTGCGCGATGAAATCGAGAAAATATACAATCAAACCGATGGCAGATTTGCCCTTTTTTATGGCGATCGTTTCTATGAAAGCCGCGACATAAAACCGCTTATTAATGGTAAGTATTTTTTGACTTCGCCCACTATATATAATCGAAAAGCGGAAACAAACAATTTGAACGATTTTTTTGCCAATGTGCTTGCCGAGCGTGTTGAGGAGAAAGACGCGACCATAGTCGGTGATGATGATAGCTTGTGGCGGCTGATATTCATTGTATCAAGCGAATCGTCATTTGAATACTTATGTAAAACACTTGATGTGAACAATATAAGCAGTCGCCATGTGGATGTGAAATTCATTATTTACGATGCCGACACCCATATATCATGGAAAACATACAACGAAGTCGTTACAAATAGGAATTTACTAAACGAACAATTATTAAATTTTTAAAAATCAATATATTATGTGCAAATATTTTTTAACCGTTATTATGTGCCTTGCGTCATTCGCAATGCAAGCATACGATTTGCCAACAACAGCAAAAGGTAAACCTAAACTATTTGAAAATGAACGAGAATCGCACAAATGGGAAAAGCGTGCCGAACAGCGCAATTGGGGCGAGTTTAGTATGAATCCATGGAATGTTTATGCTGCAACCGATAATGCAATAGCATACTCATCACCATCTGAAACTTCTGCGCAAGAAATGACAATTGGCTTTATGGAAGATTTTTATGTAGCCGATTTGAATGGTGATTTTGCTCAGCTTTTCTCCTATGATAACCGGTTGAATGGGTTGCAAATACCTGAAGAAATAAGCAAGCAAAAGTCTGAAATAAAACGAGGTTCTCGCAAAAACGGCTATGTCGGTTGGGTTAAGATAGACGACTTGTTGCTTTGGAATTCTTGTCCTCGCAACGATAAAGGAATATACAAAAAAGTGGCTATTGTTAAAGACTTTAAAAAAATGAAGAGAGACAACGTAAACAAAGCCCCCAATTTGTATAAAGACGAAAAATGCCAGACAGCCACAGGAAACAGCGTCAGTGGTATGGAGTTCTATTTCAGATACAAAACAAGTAAAGATGGTAACGCTCTTGTTTGCCAAGATTATAAAACCGATGCAAGAATGACTAACAAAAAGGTCGGATGGATTGAAGCACAGGAATTTATAGATTGGGACACTCGCATTTGTTGGGAGCCTTCATTTGAGCCAGACAAAAATGATAATGCTTATACATATAACACAAATGACGCTGCATACGACTATGACAATCGCGAACTCACATCGAAGACTAAACTCGACAAACGGAAAGAACCACAATTCCCTCGTAGCCCAATTTTGAATTTCAGAAGTGACATTGCAGAATTAGCAGTAATCGGCAATTTGAACGAGTCAGGAACGTCAGTAGAAGATGTTATCCGCATACAAAAAGAAATTGAAAAACTTGAAAACTCGATGGCCACTATAAATGTTGTATTTGTAATGGACGCATCGAACAGTATGGATAAGTGCTTCCCTGCAATGAGTAATGCCATTGACCAAATAACCCAATATAGATATGCAAAAGACATGAACATAAAGTATGGTGCAGTGGCTTTTCGCAACTACAAAGATGAGACAAACGGTAATTTGGTTCAAATGTGCCAATTGACTAATGATGCACAAAAAGTTGTCGGTTTCTTAAAAAATGTCAAATGTTTTTCAGCAGAAAAAGTCGAGCCTCGCGAAGCTATGTTTTACGGTCTAAAGTATGCAGCCGAAAATATGAATTGGAAAGATGACGAGTCGAACTTCATAATACTGATAAGCGATGTTATGAGTGAAGACCCCGACAAAAAGAGAATCACAACCAATACGATTATTAATACACTGTGTGATAAGAAGATAAATCTTGTGGCATTCCAAGCACGGTCACAGCAGGACGCGCCTTATCAAAACTTCTCATCACAGTTGACAAAGATTATAAAAGGCACACTAAACCAATTAGGCTACAATGCGGTGCCACAAGAGGATAAATCTCACATTTTTATGGCTCCTGATGGTAATGGGGGTATTTTTAAA
>CALBPW010000073.1 GCA_937899145.1 uncultured Bacteroidota bacterium | reverse complement strand
CATCGACCTTGTGATTGTTGACCTTTACCCATTTGAACAAACAGTAGCAAGAGGCGCAGCCGAAGCCGACATAATCGAAAAGATTGACATTGGCGGAATCTCATTAATCCGCGCAGCTGCAAAAAATTACGAGCATGTGCTTATTGTCAGCTCGCGTGAACAATATGGTGAGCTGCTCGAAATCCTTGAAAAACAAGGCAATGAAACAACTCTTGAGCAACGTCGTGAGTTTGACAGCAAAGCCTTTAATGTTTCGTCGCACTACGATTCAGCCATCTTCAATTATTTTAATAAAGACAACGAAGATTCAGAAAAAATCAGCCTAACAAACGGCAAAGTGCTTCGCTATGGCGAAAATCCTCATCAGAAAGCCGTTTTCTATCCATTCGCAAACACAAAATTGGAGCACACATTGGCAGGCTCGCCATGCTTGCAAGGCAAAGAAATATCGTACAACAATATGCTTGATGCCGATGCCGCGTGGAAAGCCGCCAGCGATGCCTACAACGCTGTTGACAACATCAAAAATAAAGTTGCGGTGTCGGTTGTCAAACACTTGAATCCTTGCGGATTAGCCGTCGCCGATAGCCCGATGAAAGCACTTGAACTTGCTTGGGCAGGCGACCCTGTTAGCGCATACGGCGGCATTGTCTGCTTCACCTGCGAAGTTGACAAACAACTTGCCGAGTGGTTTACTGGCAAATTCATCGAGATAATAATCGCACCATCGTACACCAATGAGGCAAAAGAGGTGTTAGCCAAGAAGAAAAACCTCCGTGTGCTTGTAACACCAGTAAAACCAGCCATCACAGGTGAGAAGATGTATCGCTCAGTAAATGGCGGATTGCTTGTCCAGGACGAAGACGAAGGCATGGACGCTGAATATAAGGCAGTTACCAATGCCAAGTTTACCGACAAGCAAATTGACCTTGCAAAATTCGGCACACAAGCATGCAAATATTTGAAAAGCAACTCGATGGCACTTGTATCGCAATACGCCGATGGCTCATATTGGCTGACAGGCGCAGGTATGGGACAACCAAACCGCATCGACAGCCTGCAACTGCTCACCGTTCCACGCTTCAATCTGAAACAAGGATGCGAAATAGGCGAATCGGTATTGATTTCAGATGCCTTCTTCCCATTCAGCGACAGTGTTGAAGCTTGCAACCAATTCGGTATCAAATACATTGTAACGCCGGGCGGCAGCATACATGACCCCGAGGTTATTGAGGCTTGCGACAAATACGGCATTGCAATGGTATTTACAGGACGACGTCATTTTAAACATTAGAAAAATACAGGAGAAATGGGATTGTTTTCGTTTTTAACACAAGAACTTGCAATTGACTTAGGTACAGCCAATTCAATCATCATTCACAACGATAAAATAGTTGTTGATGAGCCGTCGATTGTTGCCATCGACAATAACACGCAAAAGGTTATTGCCATTGGCGAACGTGCGCGAATGATGCATGGCAAGACACATGAGAATATCAGAACCATACGCCCACTACGCGATGGCGTTATTGCCGATTTTGATGCGGCTGAAAAAATGATTCGTGGACTTATTAAAATGGTAAATGCCAATAAGACGCAATTGTTTACACCGGCACTCAAAATTGTGATTTGTGTGCCATCGGGTTCAACCGAGGTTGAGATACGTGCCGTTCGAGATTCATCGGAACATGCCGGCGGACGCGAGGTGCTTATGATTTACGAGCCAATGGCAGCCGCACTTGGCATGGGCGTTGATGTTGAAGCTCCAGAGGGACACATGGTTGTCGATATTGGCGGTGGTACTACCGAAATTGCTGTAATATCGCTTGGCGGTATTGTGGCAAACGAATCAATCCGCATTGCAGGCGATGAGTTTACCGAAGATATTCGTGAATACATGCGCCATCAGCATAATATAAAAATTGGAGAGCCAACAGCTGAGGATATTAAAATTAAAGTAGGCTCGGCATTGCCTGATTTGGACGAACCGCCCGCAGATTACTTGGTGCGTGGCCCTCATCAAATGACAGCGCTCCCAATCGAAATTCCAGTGTCGTATCAAGAAATCGCACACTGCCTCGACCGCTCAATAAGCAAAATCGAAACAGCGATTTTGGCAACTCTTGAACACACTCCACCTGAGCTATATGCCGATATTTATCGCAAAGGCATCTATCTAACAGGTGGTGGCGCGTTGCTCCGTGGTCTTGACAAGCGCTTGACCGAAAAAACAAAAATCCCATTCCATGTTGCCGAAGACCCACTGCATTGTGTGGCTCGCGGTACTGGCATCGCACTTAAGAATGCAAACAGATTTAAATTCTTAATCCGATAATGAAAATTATGTGCCTATCATAACCTGATAGGCACAATTTTTAAAATATTGCACCAATGAGAAATCTGCTCCTATTCATACAACGAAATCATTATGTGATTCTTTTTGTGTTGATTGAGAGTTTCTCGTTGTTCCTTGTTATGCAATACAACAGCTATCAGCGCAGTTGTTTCATCAATTCGTCGGCAGCGGTTGCTGGACAGGTAAATTCAATTTTTTCAACTGTCGAT
>CALBPW010000072.1 GCA_937899145.1 uncultured Bacteroidota bacterium | reverse complement strand
AGCGGTTTTCGGTAAAACCTGTAACTTCGAAAATGTCGTAGACTTCTCCCGACACGTTGAGAACGTCTAAGTTTTTGCCGAACTGTTTGCGGAACTTGAGCAGGATTCGCAGCCCCGCACTAGAGATATATTCCAGCTCCGAAGCATCGAAAGCCGGAACGCTCTCCGGGAACTTGGCCAGCTCCTGCGCTATCTCTGCCTCAACATCAGGGGCATTCTTCGCGTCAATCCTCCCAGACAGGTACAGAGTCAGAGTATCGTTGTCGTGATTACTCTTCATGCTACAGACCTTCTACCGGGCCAAAAGAGTCCCTGACTCCCTCGATACCCTTCATGACTTTGCGGAAGATTTGCTTCACCACCTCAAATTTGCCAGCGTCAGCTTTAGCTGTGCCAGCATGTTGATCTTGCTGTCCGGCTTGAAGCCCGGCAGCACGCGCGAGGCGTGATAGTCGTCGAACAGCTTGCCGCCGAATTCCAGATACAGCTTGTCCCCGAAGCGCTCGATGCGCTCTAAGATCTTCTGCGACTGCATGGAAAGATACTTGTCGTTGTCAAACCCGATTTTTGCCATAATGCCTCCTGAATCTCATCCTATCAACGGATCCCATCCGGTTACGCGAATCTTCGCCGACAGGATCCTCAAAACACTTTCATTGAGCCGCTGCTCGGAGATCGTTCCGTCCTCCGCCGCGGCGTACAGACCCTCTAAAATCTGCTTCTGATACGTGTGGTTCGCCCCACACAGGATCAGATCGCCGCCAGCCAGAATGAACTGCACGGCGGCCTTTTTCAGCGTCGTCTGCTTGCGCAGCCCCGCCATGCGAAAATCGTCGCTCATGACGATCCCGGAGAATCCGAATTCTTCGCGCAAAAGCTCCGTGATGAACACGCTCGACTGGCTTGCGATCCGGTCTTCGTCGATGTTCGGATAGAGGATGTGCGCAACCATCACGCCGTCCGCGCTTTTCAGCGCTTCCGCAAACGGAACCAGCTCATAGCGGCGCAGCGCGTCGAGCGATTTTTCCACGACCGGCGTCGACTCGTGCGAGTCGGTGTTCGTCACGCCGTGCCCCGGAAAATGCTTGACAACACACAACACGCCTTGCTTCTGGTGCTCGTTGACAAACCATTTTGAATTACGTATAACAACCTCATTATCAGCTGAATACGAACGTTGCTTTTTGCCGATAATCGGACAATTTGGGTTTACATCAACATCAACCAATGGCGCAAAATTCACATTTATGCCAACTTGCTTACAAGCCGCTGCGATACGATGCGCATAAAAGCGAGTACTATCCTCATTATCAAGCGTTCCAAGATATTTTTGCGTAACAGTTGGTTTAAAACCGTAATTTGTTTTCAGCCGCGAAACTTGCCCGCCTTCCTCATCAATTGCGACAAAAAGAGGAGTTTTAGATAACCGCTTCAAATCAGCAACAAGTTTCTGCAACTGGCTTATTGACTCAATATTACGCTTGTACTTTTTAGTTGGCGAATCGTAATCGAACAGAATGACACCGCCTATCTGATACTTATTCAGCCAGTTAGCGACATCGCTCTGCGCAGTGGCTGTAGTACCGCGGAAACCGACCATCAGCATTTGAGCGATTTTTTGTTCAAGAGCGGGCTCTTGAGCTACAGATGAAACCGAAAGATAAATTATTGATAATAGAACAAATAAAAGACGTTTCATTGCTATTTAAACACCATTGAAATTAGGTTGCAAATTAAAACGCTTTTTTCAAATGCACATAAAGTCCGCTCTGCCCTTTTTCAGAATAAGTTGCCTCAAACCGAAAGACGAGGTCGTAGTAAGTTATAAGGTCGATACCCGCGCCAACGCTTGTCAATAGATTGTCGGCCAAGTAATTATTCCTGTCATTGCTGGCATCGTTAACGTAGCCGACATCAACAAAAACATTGGCATACAAGCTATAATGCACCTTGTTAAACTGCTCCCACGACCAATTATCAAATTTTGTAACACGCATTGGCAATATGGCAAATTTTGCGAAAGCGCGCCCCGTTGCAAAGCGTTGACCATCAATAACATAATATTCAAATCCACGCAAATAATCATCGTAGCCCAACGCACGCTCGGTGTAGTATGGCTGCAATTTGTCGGGCGAATATTTTGCCAATCCACCCAAACCGCCATAAAACCGATGGCCGAAATCGAAATATTTATAAGCCGACAAACGAGTGTACCATTTACCATCAAGTTCATTATCAAGCAGATTCAATCCTATTTTACAAAATTCCGCCCTAACATTATGCCCGCGTAATGGATAATATTTGTAATCGCGCATGTCCCAATCGAAAGTGTATGACAATGTAAGATATTGAGTACGAGCATTTTCCGCAGCAAAATAGTTTTTGTTTAGTGCGATAATAGTGTCAAGCACATGCGCACGCGCGTAACTTGCTGTCAGAATGTGTCTTACGTCGTATTTAGGACGATAAGTGTAAAAGAAATACAAATCTTGATTTTTTATCACATAGCGATTGTCATCACTGTAATAAATTGGTTTACAACTATCTGTGGCATAATTAATCTCTTTTTGGCGATAGAGGGAATATTGAATGCCAAAACCATGCTTTTTGTTTGCTGTTAAGTAAGGAATGTCGTAATAGATTTGAAACTGCTGCTTATAACCAAATCTTAATTTAACTTTAATAGTTTCGGCACGCCCACGGAAATTGTTTTTTACAAGCATCAACCCATAGTTTACACGCTTCCATTCGCCATTGTCGAAAAAGGCGCTGAGATTGCGGTCGGCTTGCTCAATATTGATGTATGGCCACCAATACCATCGCTCTTCAAGTAAGATGAGCACTTGCTTTTGGCAGTTGTCAATATCAACCAGATTTATAGTAACAAAGTTAAAAAGCGATGTGTTTAGCAAATTCTCCCGCGACCGCTGAATAACATTTTCAATTTGATTTTTTTGTATTGTGTCGCCTTCAGCAAAAAGCAGTTCGCGTTTAACAATAAAATCCTTAGTCGTTTTATTGCCCGCTATAACAATATCGCTTATAACAATAGCAGAATCAGCCGAATGCGCAAACGCTGGCAAAGCACTGATAATGAAGACACAAGCGGAAAATATTGCAACAAAACTCTTCACTAAACGCTCAGATATTGCATTAACGAATTGTAGCGGTCGTGCAACACCGAAGCCATTTTATCGTCATCGGAATAAACTTGAACAATTCTGTAACTATAACGTTCGAAAGTTTGAATTACCGACGAAACGTCGGTGCGGTTAAGTTTCAGTGTTACATATATATAGCCCGGCTGCTGATGCTCGCGCACATAAAGGCTCATTATCTTAGTGTCGTTGCCTTCAACAATTTGCGCTATTTCGCTTAGTGAGTAATCGTTAACGTGCAGTTCAAGCTCAATAATCGCCCCCTGACTATCGGTAGAGACAAGATGAGCAACCTCATGCGACAAATCGGCTAAAGTAATGGC
>CALBPW010000071.1 GCA_937899145.1 uncultured Bacteroidota bacterium | reverse complement strand
ACGCATTTGCCGCTGCTGTAAACGCCACTCCAATCGGGTCCGCGATGACGGATTTTTGCCGACATTTTTAGTGCCTTTTCGCGCATTTCCGAAGAGTGCCCTTGCTCAATATTGAAAATTCCTACAAATCCACACATGATATTTAAGTTTTAAAATTTTAAAATAGATAGTTGTAAATGTTATTGTTAATTATCAATTTTCAATTGTTAATTGTTGTAGTATTCAGCTAATTCTCTACTTTCAGCCGACAATCGCCCGTAATGTTCGTCGTGTTGCGAGATGTCGAGACCAATAGTTTCATCGTCGTGGCTGACACGCATAGTAACCATCTTATTTGTAATAAAATAGAGAACGTATGTTATTGTAAATGTGAATATTATGACGATAGCAATGGCAATCAGATGGTTCAGGATGAAGGTAAGATGTGTAACACCCTCTGCCGCAAGCGCATCGGCTTCGTATTGATAGACAAAAACGCCTGATAAGACAGTTCCCACAATGCCGCCCACACCGTGCGTGGGAAAAACGTCTAAGGCATCATCAACACTGGTGTGATTCTTCCAATGGCATGCTATGTTTGATATTATAGTTGTGATGATGGCGATTATGATACTGTCGCCAACCGATACCCATCCGGCTGAGGGCGTGATGGCCACCAAGCCAAGCACTCCGCCAACAGCGGCTCCCATTGCCGATGGCTTGCGGCCTGTCAGACAATCGATGAAAATCCACAACATCATTGCTGTGGCGGCGGCAGTGTTGGTGTTCAGAAAAGCTTTTACAGCCACTCCGTCGGCATGAAGCGAACTGCCGGCGTTGAATCCGAACCAGCCCAACCATAGCAGCGCCGCTCCTAAAATGACGTATGGCACATTGGCTGGTTCCGACTTCTTATCGCTGCGGCGGCCTAAAAAAATGGCGCCGACTAATGCCGCAATGCCACTTGAGGCATGAACAACAATTCCGCCTGCAAAATCTTTTACGTGCATCTTACAAAAAAGCCCGTCGGGATGCCAAGTCATGTGCGCTAACGGGCAATAAACAAAAAGACAGAACAAAGCCATAAAAATCATGTAAGCCGAAAATCTGACACGTTCGGCAAACGAACCTGTTATAAGCGAGGGCGTTATTATGGCGAATTTCATCTGAAACAATGCGTAAAGTGCCAACGGAATGGTAAGCCCCAAACGGGTTGACAGGTCGTCGGTGGCGGCTCCGCCAACATTGTGAAGCATAAAATATGTGGCGGGGTTGCCGATGATGCCCCAGCCACCCACATCTTCGCCAAAACATAGCGAGAAGCCCACAAACACCCACAGTACACTTATTATGCCCATCGCAATGATTGATTGCAGTATGGTGGAAATGATGTTTTTTTTGCGGACCATTCCGCCATAAAAGAACGACAATCCGGGTGTCATCATCAGTACAAAAATGGTGGCGGTTATCATCCAAGCAATGTCAGCCGTGCTGATGTTGTCGCTCAATGCCCAAACACCCGTCTGCTCAGGAACTAACAACCCACAAATGCCTATAATGGCAATGATGGCTGTAAAAATCACATAACGTTTTTTCATTTTTCTATTGTTTTTTAAAAATTAATTCTGTCTTATCAATTAAAAAAGGCTGATTTCGATTAAAACCAGCCTTCGTTTTTTTTACTCTTCAAACAATTATAAATTCCGACTGGCAAAATCCTCAACACAATTCCGATTGTTATTACGGCAATTTCGCTCCGAATTTCGATTCGGATTGAGATTCAAGTTATTACCGTTGTTCAAATTCTTGTTCATCGTCATTTTCTGTTTTAAAATCGAAATGCCTTTTTTGTTGTCATTTTCAACGCGACAAATATACAGCTGATTTTTATTTTGCAATCAAAAATTATTATTTCCTTATGTTTTATCCGTAATTCTCGTATATCACTTACAAATTGAAATTATCAACAGCAATTTTGGAGTGTTTTGTTATAATGATGTTGTTGAAGGGCGGATTTGGTTACGGATTGAAATTTTTTTGGGGGGGGATTTTCAACTATAGAATTCATCCTGTTCCCAACGCAACGCATTTGTTTCAATGTGCCGGCAATGCGGTTCATTTCGTTGGTATGGCGGATAATGTGGTCGAGGAAACGTGTTTGCAAGGAAAACGGAAAATGCTGATTTGCACGGATTTTCACTGTAAACATTCTTATATTAGGTCCAATATCAACTTAATATCTTGACTACCATTGTGTTTTGCCAGTTGTTCTTTCCAAGTTTCAAACTTATCGTTTACTGCGCACCCCCAACTTTCGGCAAGTTGGTCCGTTTTCATTCGCTGTAGCATTGCTTTTATATTGTTTAAGTTATCATATATAAGAAGAAGAATCCGCGACACTGTTATTTTCTGCCCATTTATACAAATGTCAGACCTTCCTCCCGACGAGTACAAGTCGCGCACATTCGGACAAACTACGCGTTTTTCGGTTGTCAGCCAAAATGCCAGACGGTTAAATTTGTCGGGACGGTTGCTGACTATTTCCGGAAACAAGCAAAAACGGCAACACAATGTAATCATTTCCTGCCGCCGACGAGAAATCCTTTTGGATAATATCTTTTACGTTGCCCAAGTTTGTAAGGCCTTTAACATTCTCTGCAACAAATATTTTGGGTCGAGTAATGTCTATTACTTCCTTCATCCAAAAATATAATTTGCCACGTGTTTCCTCCGATGCGGTTTCACTTTGAATGTAATTCCCGTTATGGTCTTTATGTGATTCAAATCCCCGCCTTTTACCAGCCACACTAAAATCCTGACATGGGAAACCACCGGTTACCACGTCAATATCATCAGGAAAAATATCTTTGGTAGCCCTGTGCATTTTTACTAAATCGACCACACTTTCAGTACGATAGATACTATCCTCGTTACCTAATTGTGAAAAGTAATGCACCCAAGCGATTCTCGCATCGGGCAAAATGTCATTTGCGAATACTGTTTGAAATATTGTGGGTTTCAGTCTTACAAAATCATTGTCCAAATGCTCCGAAACGTAATCGGGACACGTTTTCTCGTTTACGCTTCCTTTGTGAGTTATAAAGCCGCCTTCAAATCCCAAGTCCATTCCTCCGCAACCGGAAAAAAGTGATAGCACCCGTAATTTTTTGCCTTCTTTTAGTTTAATCTCCTTGCGGAAAGGATGCGACAATTGCGGTTCCTCAACAATGCTTTTCTCTTCATCTTCCATTTTTGCGCTAATGCTTTGTGCGCTCGCTTATCTGTATTCAGGCGCAAACGGGCAATTCAGAGCGGCAAAAAAAATGTGGACTTAAACATTATCCACATCCTAAGGCCGTGAGAATCGCCCGTCGTAATAGATAAGTCAAGCCCACGCAATAGCGCAGGCATTTTCTTGACTTTCAGTTACGACATTCTTAAAATTTCTCACGTTTTAGGAAATGCTGAACAATCGAAGCAAACGCTGTGATTAATAATATGTTATCTAAAAATTACTTTCTGTTTCCTGTTTGTTGTTTTAGTGTTTACGATCAAGCCATAAATTTATAAAGAAAATATTACAAAATTGTGGGGAAAACTGTTTTTACAATAATCCTAATCCAAAATTTCGGTACGATTTTTTGGATTATAATCCGAAAATTCGGTATGATTTTTTGAATTAGGGCATATTCTGCCACTCTTTTTCGTCTGGTGTTCACACCAGATTTTCCCGCAATTTCCGTGTGTTTTATGGTTAAAAAACACACAAAAAAACAAGGGAACTTGCGCTCCCTTGCTTTCGTTATTGTCTGTCTCAATTATCGTTTTCCCATTGCTGCCAGTCGGTTTCGTACTTCACAATGTCTTCCAATCGCCCTTTGTCACGCGCCTTTTCTCTCATAAATCAGAATTTTATCGCGGTTGGCGGTTTTTTCGGCGTACGGACGAAGTGAACCGTCCTCGACAAGGTCAACATTGCGACCCAGCAAATCTTTCAAATCCATATAAATGCCACCCATAGTGAAGAGCGTGAACGGTTTGCCCGAGCGGTCGGGAACAAACAATATGTCCACATCGCTGTCGGGCGTTTCCTCGCCGCGGGCAAACGAACCGAACAGCCAAGCCTTCAGCACAGGCTGCGTCTTGAAGTATTCGGCAATCATCCGTGTCATTGTCGGTGTGTCCATAGCGTAAATGCTTTTGTCAGATACAAATATATGAAAAATTGCACATAAAAAAGCAAGGGAACTTGCGCTCCCTTGCTTTCGTTATATTTGACTTGTCAACTGTCCACTGTCAATTGAAATCAGTTGTACGCCGATTCGCCGTGCTCGTAAACGTCGAGTCCTTCCTCTTCAATCCGCGAGTCAACGCGCAGACCGTGTATCTTCTTAATCAGTAGGAACATAATCAGTCCGCAGCCGAACGACCAGCCCGCAATGGTAACCTCGCCAATCAATTGTGTCAGAACTGAATAGCCGCACTCGCTGTAGGCGAAAACGCCTGTCAGAATTGTGCCCACAAAGCCAGCCATTCCGTGAACCGACACTGCGCCAACAGGGTCGTCGATATGCAGACGGGTGTCGAAGAACTTGACAAAGAAGCACATAACTGCCGAAGCAATGGCGCCAATCAGAGCGGCGGCCCAGATTGGAACGCAGTCGCAGCCTGCGGTAATGCCAACCAGACCAGCCAGAATACCGTTGCAAACCATTGAGAGCGACGGTTTTCCGTACGCCAGCCAAGTGTAAATCAGAGCCACAATTCCGCCCACGGCCGCTGCCATATTGGTGGTTACGAAAATGTGAGACATTGCCGACATGTTGTCAAGGATTCCGCCGCCGTAGCAGTCGGCATCAACAATACCCGAAGCGGCTACCGTTGAACCGGGGTTGAATCCGAACCAGCCCATCCACAAAATCCAGACACCCAATGCTGCTAATGCCAGATTGTGACCGGGAATAGCGTGTGTACGGATACTTCCATCGGCATTCTTTGTGTATTTGCCCAAGCGCGGACCAAGCACAATGGCACCCGCCAAGGCAATGAAACCGCCGCACGAGTGAACCACGGCCGAGCCTGCGAAATCGTGGAAACCGAGTTCGCTCAACCAGCCGCCGCCCCACGACCAGTGTCCCTGAATGGGGTAAATCAGTGCAGAAATGACCAGACTGTAAACCAGATACATCGAGAATTTGGTGCGCTCAGCCATTGCGCCCGAGACGATAGTGGCCGCTGTGGCGCAGAACACCGTCTGAAAAATGAAGTAGCACTCTTTCGGCAGATTGCCGCACGGGTTCTCAACACCGCCAATGCCGAATCCTCCCCAGCCCATGAACGAGCCCGCACCGAACATCACCGAGAATCCCAGAATCCAGTACAGAACCGAACCTGCCGAGAAGTCCATAAAGTTCTTCATCAGAATGTTGGCAGTGTTTTTGGTGCGCGTCAGTCCCGCCTCAACCAGAGCGAAGCCAGGCTGCATAAAGAACACCAGCATTGCCGCAAGCAACACCCAAATTGTATCGACAGGGCTAATGCCACTCTCGGCAACCGCCTCGGCAGCAGGGGCAACCGTTGCCGCCACAGCCGAAATTGTATCAGAAATTATTGTTTCCATTTTTTTACTGTTTAAT
>CALBPW010000070.1 GCA_937899145.1 uncultured Bacteroidota bacterium | reverse complement strand
AACAGCCGCTGCAACCTGAACACGGACAAGGAAGCCATCTTCGTACTTCCCCTGGGGCGCAAAATATAGCACAGCGGCGGTTATTGCAATTATGCTTGGAAAACCAATTCCGGGCGATTGCATTTCAAAATATATCCCGCCAATAATCGCCATTATTAGCAGGCTTTGCAGAGCGGGGCTCATCAGCCATCCAAGTAGATTTTCGATTTTAGTCGGTTGATATTCAGTGATTTTAGCCTGCTTAAATTCGGTTTGAGCAAGCAATTCGTCGATATTTTCAGCTATACCTTCGCAAAAACCATATTTTACAGCCTCCAAAGAAGTGAATGTTAGCACTTTACCAGAATCACTGATGTTTGTAATACTGATTTTTTCGTCAACCATAGCTTCAGCAATTTGCGGATTGCGATGCCATTTATATAAGGTGTCGTTGCCATTTATAATTGTATCGCAGCCATGAGATTCGGCGGTTGAACGCATGATGGCGCGCATATAGCTTTGATATTTATCAGGCATTGCCGCTCCCGATTGGTTTACAACCGTTGCGGCACCAATGTTTGCGCCATGTCGCATATAAATACTGTCGCAAGCAATTGCAATTAGCGCACCTGCCGAAGCTGCATTGTTATCAATAAAGGCAAAAACAGGAATTTTGCAATTGAGTATGCAAGTACGTATTGAATCAGCATCAAGTACAGTGCCTCCGTAAGTGTTGATATGCAATAAGATAAGATTGAAACTATCTTGTTGAGCTTTTCCAAAACCACGTTGTACTTTCAGCCACATTGCAGGGCTAACTTCTTCATTTAGTTTGATTTGTAAAACTCTGGCGGTAGTTGTGGAATCAATTTTTGTTTGTGCCGATATGCCGATACTGACAAAAATCAGGATTGCGGATAGGATTCTTTTCATAACAAATCAGTTTGTTTGTGCAAAAAAATAAAAAAATGATGATAATCATGGCAATATAATATCAAAGTTTCAGATACTTTTATAATTTTACACGTTTTTTGTAATAGTGTAGAAAAACCAAAGAGAAAGAGTAAAAAATGCGAAAATTACTATCATTATTAGCTATATGCGCTTTGACTTTAAGTGTTGGCGCGCAAATAAACAAGTATGGAAATCCGTTTATAACTAATTATTTGCCAGAAGAATATAATGCCGAAGACCAAAACTGGGCAATTGTACAAGACCAACGCGGGTTTATATATGTAGCTAATTATCAGTCTGTTTTGGAATACGACGGTATCACATGGCGACAAATACCAATACCTAACACATCGTACGTTTACTCACTTGCTTTAGGTGACGATGGCGTTATTTACGTAGGCGCAGTTTCTCAATTCGGCTATATCTATCCCGACTCAATAGGCAATCTTCAATATAAGTCATTATCTGAGCAAGTGCCTGATAGCGTGATATACTCAGCTGTTTACGATACTTATTATTACGACGGAAAAGCTTACTTCTGCTCATACGAGTACGATTTTGTTTATGCCGATATGCAATTGCAAAATGTCTATCAATTGCCTGATATGAGCACGCGCTCGTTTATCATCAACGATTCATTGTATGTGGGCAACTTACTTGGAGGAATGGTAAACGTAGTTACAGGCTCCCGGTTATTTGACTCAAAAAATATAGCAGGAGGGGTGATTCGTACAATTAAATTGGATTCTGCTAATTATCTTTTAATGAACAATGGACGGGTTTTTAAAAGTGATGTAAATAGCGGAAAATTAGATAGATATGGTGATGATTTTTTTACTGAGACAAAATCATACAATTTGTATTCGGCTACAAAAACTGCTAAAAACGAAATTGTAACATCATTCATAACATCGAACGATTTTACTTTTGTGGTTCTCGATTCGTTGTGCCGTCCAACAACAGTTCTGAATACTACAAGCGGACTTTCCGATAATATCGGTATAAACACCTATGTGTCAAATAATGGAACACTTTGGGGTGCGATGAATTACGGGGTTGCAAAAGCCGAAATAGGCAGCCCAATTCGTGTTTCAAATGAAAAAAATGGTCTTGACGGTGGAATTATAACTTCAGTCATAGAGTATAAAGGTATTCTTTACATTGCAACATACAGTGGCGTTTATTATAAATCGCTCGATAATCAAGGGTTTACTATCTATGAGCGTGTCGATGGTATTGAATCGTGTGCGTTTGGTTTCTGCGTATTTCAAATACCAAATTCACGTCAAACAAAACTTTTATGTGCGACACAATCAGGTTTGTATGCGATTGAAGGACGTTTTGCGACGCAAATAAAACCGCTAAATAAAAGTTTTACAGAAAATAGCATTTCTTATGCTATACAAAGTAAAGATAATCCAAATAATCTGTATGTAAGTGTTGGCTATAGTTTAACAACATATAAATACACTCCCAAAGGTTGGATAGATGAGCCAGACCCACGTTTTAAGCAGGTTGTAAATGCGGTTCCTTTTATGTGTGAAGATGCAGAAGGAAACCTTTGGACAAACCCTGATCAACAAGGAATTGTGATGTTCCCACATAATCAAGACACTGTTTATTTTTATGATGAAGAAGATGGCATAAACACTGAACAAGTGAACATTAAATACATGCGCGGTCATTTATTTTTCTGTACCGCTGATGGTATTATGGAATTTTCAGATTCATTACAACGTTTTGTCCGCTCAACATACTTTGGCAATTTTGCGGCAGATACCACCAAAGGTGTTTATCGGATACAAGAATATGGTGATGGCTTTGTGATGAGCTGTCGCCGCGGAGCCCGTCAAAATTGGATAGAATTTGCAAAACCCGATGGAGAAGGTGGTTACACAGTGTTTGATACTCCATTTCGGCGCCTGCCTAATAAATGGGCCGATGCCATTTATGTGGATTTAAAAGGAACTGTTTGGATTGGCGCGTCAACAAACTTGTTTAGCTATCATGCTGAAAAACCATTTGGCTACGATGTTCCAAAAAGTAGTACCATCCCATTCAATGTGCACATCCGCAGCGTAATAGCTAACGATACTACAATCATTTTTAATGGCGCGTTCACTACAGATGAAGGAAAATTGTCGCTTACGCAAAATCCAAATCATGAAATAGTTTTGCCTTATAGTCAGAATAATTTAGATATAACTTATAGTGCGACATTTTTTGAAGAATCGGACCGGACAGAATATAGCACAATGCTGAAAGGCTCAGAAAAAAACTGGTCGAAATGGACAACACGTACTGAGGTTACGCATACAAACTTAACTGAAGGAACTTACACATTTATGGTGAGGGCGCGTAACATTTATGGTGTCGAAAGTAATATAGCCGAATATCATTTCCGTGTAAAACCACCATTCTATCGTACTATAGTAGCCTATATTATCTATTTGATATTGTTGGTAATATTGGTTTATGGTATTGTTAAATGGAATACGCGCCGATTACTTGCCGAAAAGAAAAAATTGGAAATGATGGTAGCAGAAGCAACCGAAGAAATTCGTGCCCAAAACGATCAACTTGAATTGCAAAAAGATGAAATTGAAAAGCAAAGAGACGAAATACAATCGAGTATCAACTATGCGCGCCGCATTCAGCGGGCATTACTTACTCCCGATGCTACCATAAACCGCATCTTCCCTGACCACTTCCTGCTCTACAAACCACGTAATGTGGTTAGTGGCGACTATTATTGGTTTGGACAGTTTGGCGATTATAAAGTGAGCATTGTTGCCGACTGTACAGGTCATGGTGTCCCGGGTGGATTTATGAGTATGCTTGGTATGACAAACCTGAATTATATTGTCGGTTCCGAACTCAGCCCCGATATGATACTTAATAAACTGCGCGAGGCAATTATCACAAGTTTGCGTCAGCGTGGCGACGAAGACAACCCCGATGGCGAAAAGAAAGACCGTAGCCAAGACGGAATGGACGTGGCCATGTATGTGCTAAACGAAAAAACGATGACACTATCGTTTGCAGGAGCCAACAATCCATTGGTTCTTATCCGTGATGGAGAAGCGCAAGTTATAAAAGCCAGCAAAATGCCAGTTGGTATTTATGCGAAACTTGATCCGTTTGAGCGTGTCGACATGGAAGTCAAGAAAGGCGATTGCTTATACACCTTCTCCGATGGCTTCCAAGACCAATTTGGTTATGAGTCGGGACGTAAGTTTATGAGCAAGCACTTGCGTGAGTTGTTGGTGGAAATACACCAAAAGCCGATGGCTGAACAAAAAGAGATATTGAATACTACCTATGAGGCTTGGCGCGGCCCTTCCGACCATCAGACAGACGATGTCGTATTGTTTGGTTTGAGGATATAAAAAGGTTTTATTGTCAAAACGAACTGTTTCTTGTTGAATACTTACGGTGCGACTGACGTATATTATTTCAACTTTTATCAAATAAAAGCAACCATAAGTCGCCAATCATCGTATTTTTGCAACGTTAATAATTGGGGAAAAATAAATTCAAGGTTTATGATAGTTCGTTTTGCACTTCTTTTTTTGGCACTTTTCGATTTCGTTTGCGACACATGCAAAAAAATCTCATCGATTTACATACGCACAGCTAACCATTTATCATCACGTACTGCTACCATAACAAAAACTTCGGCAGCAGCCTAACAATCTCTTTTTACATTACCATTTTTGCTAATTTTGTGCCAATTGTGGCGCAAAAACGGCTTTATTGTGCCTGTGTATGTAAATGTTTAAAAATCAAACAGATGAATTCTAATAATAGCAAACCGGCAAAGCTTTGGGACAAAGGCATTGAAACAAATAGACTTGTTGAACAATTTACAGTCGGGCTTGATCGCCAAATGGATCTTTACCTTGCACCTTTCGGCGCCTGCTCTGCATAATGGTGTCGGATACTGTCGGAAGTCTCCAGCAGTTTGGTCGTCACCGCATCCTTGCTCACCAGCAGGTCCCGCAGATGCTGCCCCAGACCAAGCACAAAGTTCTGTGCGTCGAAACCCTTGTTGAGCACGTTGTTGAACAAGAGGAGCATCTGCGACACATCGTTCTGCAAGGCACAATCCACTGTACGGAAATAGTACTCAGTATCAAGCACATTAAGTACCTCTATCGCCTGCTCGTAGGTTATATGGTTGCCGCAGAAGGACACCAACTGGTCGAAGATGGAGAGTGCGTCACGCATGCCTCCGTCAGCCTTCAGTGCCACCACGTTCAGTGCTTCTTCCGAAGCCTCTATGCCCTCCTGCCTTGCCACATACTGCAGATGATGAATGATGTCAGCCACTGTGATACGTGCGAAGTCGTACACCTGGCAGCGGCTCAGTATGGTTGGTATCACCTTGTGCTTC
>CALBPW010000069.1 GCA_937899145.1 uncultured Bacteroidota bacterium | reverse complement strand
TCATAAACCAGCCGGATTTTTTATCGCTCCAGAAGGTGATGAGCGTATAGGCGATGTGTCGAACGTTGTGTTTAGTAATGGTTGGATTGCCGACGAAGACGGTAAAGTATTTATCTACTATGCTTCGTCTGACACCCGGCTGCATGTGGCAACATCAACCGTCGAACAACTTGTTGACTACTGCATAAATACTCCCGAAGATGGTTTGCGCAGTGCAACATCAGTACAAAACATCTGCACTTTGATTGAAAAAAACAAACGAGTGAAATAATATCCTATTAATAATTTAAACAGTAGCAAATATGAAAAGATCTACTATGATGAATTTTCTAAGAGCGTTTGTCATTTTGCTTTTGCCACTTGGCGCGGTTGCTCAAACGGCGACTATCAGTGGTAAGGTTAATGATTCAAACGGCGAAGCCTTGATAGGAGTCAATGTATCTATCCAAGGCACTACTATTGGTACGGTTACTGATATTGATGGCAATTATCGGTTGTCGGGTGTCCCGCAGTCGAAGGTTACTATTGTTGCCAGCTTTATCGGTTTCATAACCGAGAATTTTGAGGCTGACCTTACGGGCACTTCTTCGTTTTCTCACAATTTTACCTTGGTTGAGAATATAGAAGAACTCCAAGAGGTTGTGGTTATTGGTAAAAGCCGGCGATACTAAAGTTGCTTTTAATGCTTTTTATGGCGTGCAAAAGCGCATTAACGAGATTGATGTGCTAAACACTCCCGATTTCCACAAAATGTATCATGAGTTGGAAGTTTTGAATATCAAACGTCCGAATCAATACATTGCTACAAAACCCGAAGTGTATCAGCAAGATACCACTTTCGACTACCAAGATATGGTGTTCCGTAAAGCCATTATGCAGAGTTACGACTTGAGTGTATCGGGCGGTAACGAAAAATCAACTTTCTATATGGGTTTTGCCTATATCAACCAAGAGGGTATTGTTAAAAACTCTGATTATAACAAAGTTAATGTAACACTCAACGGCGACCATAAGGCAAATAGCTGGTTTGCAGTTGGCGCAAATGTTAATTACACACGCCAGCAGCGTAACGGTTTGGAAGACTGGCAGCTGATTAATGAGTATCACTCGCCTATCAACTTCGCTATTCAGTTTCATCCGTTTGTAAACCCTTATACTACAAAAAAGACCAACTCAGAATATGATGAAGGTTGGAGCGTTTCTCCACTATCGAACACTATGAACCCGCTTGCACAAATCGGGATCAAACATCATAAATCAACAAGCCACGCTTTAAGCGGAACTTTATATGGCGTTATTTCGCCAATTGAGGGGTTGAAGTACGAAAGCCGTATCAACGGTAATGTAAGCTACAATTTCACTTACGATTTCACTCCTGTTTACATCATAAATGCTTCGTTGCAAAACCAGAATCCGAAAATATCGAACAGCTACTCGCTTTACGAAGGTTGGAATTGGCAAAACTTATTGTCGTACAGCAAAACATTCTTTGATGTGCACAACCTGTCGGTTTTAGTCGGTATGGAAGCTGGAGCCGGAAAATCGCGCTATGTGTCGGCTGAACGCGACAGCTTGATTAATCAAACTCCTGAAATGTGGTATTTTGACGCATCTACCGATAATACTGAGATTAAACAATTCCCGACAGGAAGCGGAAATGAGAGTGCCGGATACTCATACCTTGGCCGTGTGAGCTACGATTTCCGGGGAATGTTGCTTGGACAAGTCAATTTCCGCCGCGACTATTCTTCGAAATTCGGCCCTAACAACCGTTCAGGTAACTTCCCTTCGTTCTCTGTCGGCTTCAAATTTACTGAGATTGAACCGATTGCTGAGGCTCTGCCGTTTATGAACTTTGGTAAGCTGCGTTATGGCTGGGGACGTGTTGGTAACAATGCTGTTGATTATTATCAATATTACGCGACTGTTGCTTACAAACAAATTTTCGGCTACGCTTTCGATGACGCTAACACAAGTCTGGGCGCAGCTCCAAACAAAAACGTTAACGAGAGTATCCATTGGGAAGAGGTTGAAACCTCAAACATCGGTGTCGATTTCGCCTTCCTTAACAACCGTCTGACGGCATCTGTCGATTACTTCAGCCGCCATAACAATGGTATGCTTATGACTGTGCAAAGCCCGAGTATCTCAGGCTGGTATGTTGACAGCGGGTCTGATTATCAAGAGGGTGGCGTGCAAGACGCAACTACCAATATTGGTAAGTTTAATAACAAAGGTGTTGAGATTCAACTTGCTTGGAAAGAAAATCGCGGTAAGTTGACTTACGGCGCCGACTTTAATATGTCGTACATCAAGACTAAAGTTGGTAAAATATCGCCCGACACCATCTACACAGGTAGCGCACAAGGTTTGGCAGGTCAGCTTACACGTACTATTAGCAATAGCGATTTCGACATCTTCTACGGATACGAGGTTGAACGCCTGTTCCGTGCTGCTGATGTTGATGGCTCCAATCCTCTTGGCACCGACTATGTTACCAATCAGCCTTATACAACCGACGAACAAGGCGAACGTGTGTATGCGCAACCATACGCTAAAGCCGGCGACTTCAAGTTCAAGGATGTGAATGGCGATGGTAAAATCACATCGGCCGATATGAAACAACTTGGTACGCCACACCCGAAAATCAATATTGGTTTTAACCTGCATGCCGAATATAGTACAGCCTACGGCGATATTGACGCACGCGCGTTCTTCCAAGGCGCATACGGACACAAAGTGTTCAATCAAGCCAAATACTACCTATTTAACCAAACAGGCTCAAGCAACTGGGGACAAGATTATTTCGATAATCACTACAAAACCGATTTGGTGGACAAAAACGGCGATGTTGTTACAGTGTCAAACGATAAAACAGCCAAATATCCACGCCTTTGTACTGATGCTAATAACAATGGTAACTTTGAGAACCTGTCATCGTTCTATGTTGAAAAACTCCTTGTTTACGTCGAGCGCACAGAACTTATGGCGTGTGTAACATCCGCGACCC
>CALBPW010000068.1 GCA_937899145.1 uncultured Bacteroidota bacterium | reverse complement strand
ACTGGAGTTCAGACGTATGCTCTTCCGATCTTTGTGCGTGATTTTGGAAAGGAGTTCACATCTTTTTTGTCGTTCAATCTTGAAAATTCTGATGATTTGTCATTGTTTTCACGTGAAATTCCAGTTAAAGAGTTGTTTAACTTGATGTTAGCAGTTCGCAGAGTCGAAAACAAAGGTTCGATATTGCTTTTTATTGACGAAATACAAAATTCATCAATTGCAATCAAAATGCTGCGTTATTTTTACGAAGAACTGCCAGAAATATATGTAATTGCGGCAGGTTCTCTGCTTGAAACGATGTTGAATCAGCAAGTATCGTTTCCTGTGGGGCGAGTAGAATATATGGCATTAAGACCATGTACATTTGGCGAATTTTTGGGCGCAATAGGAGAGATTGCAATACAAGAAATGGTTGATAAAAATGAGGTGCCTATAGTGCTGCACGATAAGGTTTTGTCTCTTTTCAATTTGTATGCTTTGGTAGGCGGAATGCCAGAAGTGATTGCTAAATATGCGAAAAACAGAGATTTAGTTGCTCTTGATGGTATTTATCAAACACTTCTTTCTGGTTATATAGATGATGTTGAGAAATACCAGCATAGTGAAAGTAACCGTAATGTTTTGCGATTTATAATACAAAAAGGTTGGTTGTCGGCGGGAAGTCGCATTACGTTCGAACATTTTGGAAACAGTAACTATAAAAGCCGTGAAGTGGGAGAGGCTATGCGGACACTTCAAAAGGCTATGTTGCTTGAACTTGTTTATCCAACGGTTGAAACATCTATACCTTTTGCCGAGGATATGAAAAAGCGACCAAAATTACTATGGCTTGATACAGGATTAGTGAATTATGCAGCGGGCGTACAGTCAGAACTATTTGGTAAAATTGATATAAATGAGGCTTGGCGCGGAAAAATTGCAGAACATATTGTAGGACAAGAACTTATCGGACAAAGTAATTTGTTTTTGGATCAACATCGTTTCTGGATTCGTGAGGAGCGAAATTCGCAGGCAGAAATTGATTTTTTGTATGTTAGCCGAGTCGGTGTTATTCCAATTGAGGTGAAATCGGGACATAATGCGCATTTGAAATCGTTGAATTTGTTTATGGAACAATCGCAATGTACTGATGCGGTGCGCTTTTGGGCTAAACCGATGAGCATTGACAATGTTGTGTTGTCGTCGGGTAAACAATTTGTACTTCATAATATGCCTTATTATTACGCTGGTCAATTAGGTCAATTCGTTAAAAACCGGTTTTCATAAATTCTGTAATAGCCGATTATCCAAGCATTTGTAATCTAATTAATTAGTGCATATAAAAATCCCCTACCAATAATTTTGATAGGGGATTTTAATTTTATAATTGTTGTATATTCTATGCCAGCAATCTGTTTTTCAGCTCGTTATAATCGGCTTTAATTTTGATGGTTTGTTTTTTCCCTTCAGCAAATTTTTGCAGGCGAGCGGGAATTTCAACTTTTGTGCCTGTGTATTTTTCGACCGTATCAATAAATTTTGCAGGGTGCGCTGTTTCGAGGAACAAGCCAAGTTCACCGTCTTGCAGATGGTCGCGTAGGGCTGCATAGCCAACGGCTCCGTGAGGGTCGAGTTGGTAGTTTGTCGATTTTAGTGCCGATGCCATTGTTGCGCCAATCTGCTCGTCGGTATAGCTATAACTGCTTATTTCGGCACGAATGTTGTCAACCGATTTGCCAAACAATTCTATCACGCGGGCAAAATTGCTCGGGTCGCCCACGTCCATTGCATTGGCAATTGTTGCAATCGATTTTTGTGGAGTGTAGATGCCGCTTTGCAGATAATCGGGGAAGACACGATTTGCATTAACGGCAGCAATGAATCGCTTGACTGGCATTCCCATGCGCCATGCGACAAGTCCTGCCGTGATGTTGCCAAAGTTGCCGCTTGGCACGGTTACAACCACATCTTTCCATCGCTCTTGCGGAATCTGCGACAGCGCGTAAGCGTAGTAAACGCTTTGCGGCAAAAAGCGAGCAAGGTTGATTGAGTTTGCCGATGTCAAAACGCGTTTTTGGTTTAGTTCGGCATCCATAAAGCACTCTTTCACCATTCGTTGGCAATCATCGAATACACCGCTGACTTCGTAGGCCGTAACGTTTTGCCCAAGAGTGGTGAACTGCAACTCTTGCAAGCGGCTCACCAATCCCGACGGGTAAAGCACATGCACTTTTACGCCTTTTACACCCAGAAAACCATTGGCGACAGCACTGCCCGTATCGCCCGATGTTGCCA
>CALBPW010000067.1 GCA_937899145.1 uncultured Bacteroidota bacterium | reverse complement strand
GAGTGGGCAACTTGGTCTGTTGTAGAGATTTTTGTGGTTAAATGAAAGAGCCGTGATTTAACTCACAAAAAAACTATCTTTGCACACCCCAAAAAAACAATGCAAATGCCAACTATACTCTATCTACACGGCATGGCTTCGAGTCACGAGTCGAACACTGCTGCTTACATTCGCAAATATATGCCTGATGCCACGGTTCTTGCACCTGACCTATCCATCGACCCATCTGTAGCATTTCCACAAATAGACAAAATACTCGCAGAACAACAAATAGACCTTATCGTCGGACATTCGTTAGGCGGATTTATGGCGCAAAAATACAGAGGCTATCGCAAGGTACTTATCAACCCAAGTCTCGGTGTGTCGTATTTCAACCTTCTGAAAGGCACAAACCACTACAAGCATGCCCGATATGATGGCATACAAACTTGGTATGTCGACGAACGTATCTGCAAAGAGTACAAGCAAATAGAGCTCCATCAATACGACAATCTACCACCCGAAGAAGATGCACTGACCATAGGGATGTTTGCTTGGTGGGACGTTGTCACGCGTATGTCGTCGCACTGGTTCAAGCAACACTATACACAACGCTATTTCATGCCCGGACTCCATTTTCCGTCAGAAAAAACCGTATGCAACTACATTGTGCCAGCGATCAGGAATCTTTTAAAAGTGAAAGGTGAAAGGTGAAAGGTGAAAAGTGAAAAGTTATATACAAAAAAAGTAACTAAATTTTTATTCAGTTACTTTTTATTTTTTGATGTGGGCGCTGAGGGATTCGAACCCCCGACCCTCTGCTTGTAAGGCAGATGCTCTGAACCAGCTGAGCTAAGCGCCCGATTTGTTTTAGAACTTGTTGCTTTGTTTTTCAAAAGCGATGCAAATGTACGGCATTTTTTGATTCGTGCAAGTGTTAGGCGAAAAAAAATCGCACTTTTTTAAAACATTTTTCTTTACATCTATATACCACTGTATATCAAAGAATTATATTCTTCAACAAATTAACATACGTATTTATTCCTTCTTCAATTTCGCTGAAAGCTATAAATTCATTTGCTGTATGCGAGCGCGAAGAACACCCAGGTCCAATTTTCACCGTCGGAAAAGCACCGCTAATTACTGCTTGGTCTGACGTTGTGGGCGAAAAGAATTTTTCGATTCCCAACTTATCAGCAGCCAAAACAATAGGATGATTTTCAGCAATTGCCGATGCGTTTTTGTTAAGCGAACGTGGTGTTGCTGTTGAACTGATATGTTTCTGGATTATCTGCCAAGTCGCTTTGTTGCTATATTTCTCAGTTGTACGCACATCAACGACAAACTTGCACGATGCAGGAATCACATTATGCTGCGTGCCTGCTTGTATCTGCGTTACCGTCATTTTCACATTGCCAAGCAACGGACTTTTTTCAGGAAACTGATACGTATGCAACCACTCTATATCTTTCATTGCTATGCTGATGGCGTTAATTCCATCGGCACGAGCGGCGTGCCCCGTTTTGCCGACTGCCTCACAATCAAGCACAAGCAATCCTTTTTCAGCAATCGCCATTTTCATCTCAGTTGGCTCCCCAACAATTCCTGCAGTAACCATATCTTTTATTTGTGGCAACGCCTTGTACATTCCGTTTGGTCCAGAAATCTCCTCTTCAACCGATGCCACAAACAACCGATTGTAAGGAAGTTCTGTGTCGTCGGTTTCGATAAAAGCCGATATTAAACTGACAACGCTCGCACCCGCGTCGTTACTGCCAAGCCCGAAAAGTTTACCTTCTTTTTCTGTTGGCTTGTAAGGGTCGGTTTCCCAGCCTTCCGCCGGTTTGACGGTATCAAGGTGCGAATTAAGCATCAATGTTGGACGCCCATCAACATAGTCTTTA
>CALBPW010000066.1 GCA_937899145.1 uncultured Bacteroidota bacterium | reverse complement strand
AGCATAATCGAAAATAAGGTTTTTGGTGTAAAGGCCGATGGCAATACGGCTCATTATTTCGGGTTCTATTTTGATGTCGGGCAAAACGCCGCCTCCGTCGTACACATTACGACCGGCGCGAGTTTTGAATTTGCTGATAAGCGAGTCGGGCACACGGCCGACGCTGCCATCGGCGTTGCGGTGCGAGTAGTCGAGGGCTTGAATACAACGTCCGCTTGGTATGTAATATTTTGCAGTTGTGAGTTTCAGTTTGGTATTATAGCTGAGGTCGCGAGTAGTTTGCACAAGTCCTTTGCCGTAGGTTCGGCTGCCAATTATTATGCCACGGTCTAAATCTTGCATTACGCCCGACACTATTTCAGAAGCCGAAGCTGTGCCGCTATTTACCAAAATCGCCAATGGCAGTTTTGTGTCAACTGGCTCATTTGTAGCATAATAGGTTTTATTCCACATTGTTACTTTTCCTTTTGTGCTGACAATTTCGCTACCGCGGTCAACAAATAAGTTCGACATTGCAACAGCTTCGTTGAGCAATCCGCCCGGATTGCCACGAAGGTCGAGAATCAAGCCTTTGAGTGTGTTGTTTTTTTTGAGGTCGAGTAGAGCGTCTTTAACCTCTTGCGCGCAATTTTCGGTAAAACTTGAGAGTGTGATATATCCGATTCCGTCAGCGACCATGCCATAATATGGAATGCTTTTTACTTTGATTTTCTGGCGGATGACATCAACTTTTTTGCGTTTATTGGTAAAAGGAGTTTCGACCGTTAGCACCACTTTCGATTGTGGTTCGCCTTTTAGCAACTCACTAACTTTTTCTGAATCAAAGGTTGTTACATCTTTTCCGTCAATTTCGACAATATGGTCGCCTGCTTTTATGCCTGCGTTCATTGCCGGTGAGCCTTCAATTGGTTCTGTAACAATCACTTTATCGTCAACACTGCGGATATACGCTCCAATGCCGCCATACTGGCCTGTTGTCATAAATCTGAAATCCTCAATATCCGATTCGGGAATGTAAACCGTGTATGGATCAAGCGATTTCAGCATCTCATCGATGCTTTTTTTCACCAAATCGCCCGGATTTATTTCATCGACATAATAAATTGAAAGTTCGCGAAAAAGCGTGTGGTAAATGTCTAAGTTTTTCGACATTTCAAAATCGCGGTCTTTTGTGAAGCCGATGATACCTATAACAGCGGCGACCGCAATTAACAATTTAATTTTCAATCCTTTTCTATTCTTCATAATAAAAACGCCTAACAAATTGGCAAGCAAACAAATGTAAAAT
Organism: uncultured Bacteroidota bacterium; assembly: GCA_937899145.1. Lineage (GTDB taxonomy): Bacteria > Bacteroidota > Bacteroidia > Bacteroidales > SZUA-534 > RUG13583. The sequence goes on along the minus strand of CALBPW010000066.1, from coordinate 56 downwards.
TTAGTAGATCGGAAGAGCGTCGTGTAGGGAAAGAGTGTAGATCTCGGTGGTCGCCG
>CALBPW010000065.1 GCA_937899145.1 uncultured Bacteroidota bacterium | reverse complement strand
TAAAACATCATGAAAATCAGCGTAAGCGTCTATTTTTAAGGAATTTAGCTCGGTAAAAAGTTTGTTTAATCCGCTAAATCCTTTGTAGTCGTTTTTCAAATCGATACCAATAAACCGAACATTGTTGGGGCAATGGGTAAACATTGGTGCAAAGTTTTTCCGACTTGCAAAAAATATCTGTAAATCAGGATATTGCGCAGCTAAAGACCAAACAACGGGTACGCACATGGCAACATCGCCCATTGCAGAAAAACGAGTTATGAGTAAACGCTTGATTGTCATTATTTTGCGCCGTACAAAACAGGATTTAGATTGGGGTCGTTGTACATTTTCATTTGTTTATAAACTTTCATGTATTTGCGACCTGCTGCAATGTCGTTCAGTAATTGGTCGATGGCGGTGCCAAGGTCTTTTTTTTGTTCCAAAAGTATGTTTAACTTATTTTGGCACTGCGCTTTATGTTCGGCTGAAGAGTCGGTACGTTGCACTTGCTCTTGCATGTGAAAAATCTTTAGCGAAAGAATGCTATAGCGGTCAATAGCCCAAGCTGGCGATTCGGTGTTGATTGTGGCATCAGCTTGAATGTTTGCGTCTTTGTATTTATCAAGGAAATAGCTGTCGATGAGTTCAACCAAATCGGTGCGGTCTTGGTTGCTTTTGTCGATGCGACGTTTGATTTTTAGTGCCTCAATAGGATTAATTTCAGGGTCGCGAATGATGTCTTCTAAATGCCACTGCACGGTGTCAATCCAATTTTTGAGGTAAAGATAATATTCTATTGTTTTGATTTCGAACGGATTAGCAATTGGAGTGTCAGTGTTGTCTTTTTTGTGGTAATCGGCAATTGATTGCTCGAAAATTTTCCAAGATGATTCAGTAAATGTCATTTTTAAACTTTTTTAATGATGGTGCAAACATATAAAATTTATTGTAGCAGAAATGGCGAAGGAGAAAAGAGGGGAAACTTGAAATTTGAAAGAGTAAAGAGTAGAGAGTAAAGAATAGAATTGCAATTTTTCTCCAAGACGCCTATTTCCAAATCCTATTGTCTGATTTCGAATACAATCATCTCCGGATGGCAAGTGGTGCGGATTGGAGGCCCCCATGTGCCATAGCCCGATGTTACATAATAGTTGGTATTTCCGCGTTTGTGCTGCCCAAATGAGCATTCGTAAATAGCTGATGTTATGTAGTTTAGCGGCCAAAGTTGTCCGTGGTGTGTGTGCCCTGAAAGTTGCAAATCGATGCCCGCATTTTCGGCTTCTTCAAGATGAAAAGGTTGATGGTCGAGCATTATTTTGTAACTGTTGCTATCGGCTTGACTTACAAGTGTTTCAAGTGCTTCTCGTCCTCCTTTTGCACGTATTGCCGATAAGTCGTCGCGCCCAATAATTGAAACGCCGCAAGGCAAGTTGGCAACGCTATCGCGCAAAACTACTGCGCCATTGTTGCGCATAAATTGCAATGCGGCATCGGCATTGCCAATGTACTCGTGGTTGCCCGGAATGGCGAAAATGCCGTATTTGGTGTTTATCGTTTTTAGGGTTTCGGCAGCGTTAGATCGGAAGAGCGTCGTGTAGGGAAAAGAGTGTAGATCTC
>CALBPW010000064.1 GCA_937899145.1 uncultured Bacteroidota bacterium | reverse complement strand
CCTTCCTGAAGATTTTTGTTCATCTTCCAGTTGCCGGCAACTATTTTCTTTCTCATTTTGATATATTTAAATAATTAAAAATCTGTTAGTTATACATCGTTTTGCTTTGTAATTTTCTTGCGCGCAATTAAGTAAAACGATGCGATAAATGCAAGCATTAAAATCAACATTGAGGTGTAGAATTCTTTTTGCTTTTGTATTTGATAATCAACACATTTTGATAACAAATTGCCTTCAAAAAACGATTGTTGTGGAATGTCGGCAAGATTCCATTTGCCAATTATCACGCCATCTTTCACCACCATCAGTCCGGGATTTGAGCGGACAATGGTTTTGAGCGTCGTTTCATCGCAAATGCAGATGTTGTAAGGTGGATTTGTTGTTTCGCGGAAACTTTCAATTGCATCGTCGGTTGAGGCGGTTAACATTCGGAAAGTGTAGCCTTGATTTATGCAGAAATCGGCTAAATTATTGATACCGCCTATTTTACTCAAATCGGCTTTGTCAAGGTTATAGGCGATAAGCAGAAAATTGTAGTTGTCGCTTTGAAGCACCTCCTCAGTCAGGTCTTCGCCATCGGCATTGACAATCGAAAAATCGTGGATTGGTGGCTCGTAGCCTTTTTTAATGAGAGTGTGCCGTGCGTCAACAAATGTCCAAGTGCTGTCGGGTAATGCGTTGATTGCAAATTCTTTGCGCTCGCCGTCTTTTTCATATACGAATGTGCTTTCCCACACGTCGGCTGGCGCGCCAGCGGGGCGTTCCATTTTGGATTTTATCGATGTTCCAACGCTGAATGGACGAAAATCAAGCACTTGTGTGTGCTTGTGCGAATAGCCGCAAAAAATAAGAATCGCAACCGCAGTCGCAAGCGATAAAACCCACTGCTCATTATTCTGTAAGTGGCTCTCAATCTGTTTCCGGCGGACAAAAATAAAAATGGCAGCAACCAGCAAAATGATGTTTTTGAAAAATGTTTGCCAATTGCTAATTACAAGCGCATCGCCAAAGCAGCCGCAATCGTGCACAGGGTTGGTGATGGCGATGTAAAGCGTTAGTGGTGTGTAGAAAATCATAAATATGAGTGCGCACACTGAACTAAAGCGTATTGATAGATTGAAAAGTACCATTACGCCAAGTGTAAATTCAACTACGTTTTGAATTACTGCCAAAGCAAACGCCAAACCATTTGCCCACCCCATTCCAAAGGCATTGAAATAGTCGATAAACTTATATGTGGAGCCAAGAGGGTCAACAGCTTTTACGAAGCCTGAAAAGATGAATGTCAGACCGATGATTATTCGGCAGGTAAGTAGCAAATAGAGTGTCGCGCGTTTCATTTCTTGTTATTGTTTAAATGTTTAATCTGCGAATTGGTTGTTTCAGAATGTTGAACATTTTATTATTCAATTTTCAATTTTATAGGTCTTAAATAATCTTGTGTTTTATTAGTTCTGAAACAATTTTTTCAAACACTTCGTCGGGAGTTAACATTTGATTATCAGAGTTGTAGCATTTTATAAGTTCAAATCGTTCTTCGGTTTCAGCCAAACTTAAATATTCGCGGCGGACTTGCTCTTGAAAGTTCAGGTCGGCTTCATGAATGTCTTGTTTTCCTTGCAGATAGCGGCGGTCGTCGCCCTCGCGGTGCGCTGTTAGGCTTTTGGTTGTAAAACTGAATGGAACATCAAGAAATAATGTTAAATCGGGTTGTGGAATGGTGTAGTAATTGTACTCCAAATTTTTAATCCATTGTCGTAGCTCGTTTTTCTTTTCAGCATCGGCTATTTTTGCTCCCTGAAAGGCGATATTTGAATAAATGTATCTATCTATAATTACTAATTTATCATCTTTAATCCATTGATTTATAATTTGTTTTGCGTCGTTGCGGTCGCCGGCGTAGATGAGTGCCACTAAGTATGGGTTTACTTGATTGTTTGCGCCCAAATCGCCTCGTAAAAACATCGATACAAGGTTTCCAAAAACACCTTCATCAACACGGGGAAAATGCAGATATTCAAATTGTATTCCTTTGTTGTCCAATAGATTGCGCAACTTGTTCAGCTGTGTTGACTTGCCTGCGCCATCAAGTCCTTCAATTACAATAAAAGCCATCGGTTCTAAATAAAAAGTGTGTAAAGGTAACTAAAAACTCAACCATACAACTTCTGAAATTCTAACATCAAAATTTTACTTTTTCTTCTTTCAATTTGTGATTATGTAAAATGTTTTTTTACTTTTGTTAAATAACATTAAACACACAAACTACTTAAAAAACAAGAAGCACAACTCTTTTGCTGCATATTTAATTGGGGTACTCATTCAAAGTAAATATGTTTATGGCTCTGATGGTTTCGTGAGTATCTTATGTTAGCAAGCACTTAATTGCAGAAACCTTTTTATGGCAGAATCTTCTGTCACACAACTAACTACAAAACCTACTAAAATGAGATTTGGAAAAATTAAAGTTTTGTTAGCATGTGCAATCACATGCACAGGGCTATTGGTGGCATCTAATGCCACTGCGCAAGACCAAATAGAAGTAAATGGTGTTGTGCTTGACGAATCCGAAGGACCTGTTGTGGGAGCTTCGGTTGTTCTTAAAGGAACCACTTTTGGCACTATTACAGATGCCAATGGTAATTTTGTGATAAAAGCCAATCTGAACGATGTCCTTCAAATATCGTACACTGGCTATATAACTGAAGATGTTACTGTTACAGGCGAACCAATTAAAATGTATCTGATGCCCGACCTTATCGGTTTAAGCGAAGTGATTGTTATTGGTTATGGTGTTCAGAAAAAGAAACTTAGCACTGGCGCAACAGTGCAAGTTGGTAGCAACGAGATATCGCGGGTAAACGGTGTTGATGCTTTTGACGCACTGCAAAGCCAAACACCCGGTGTCAGCATTACACAAAATTCAGGACAACCGGGCGATGGATATAAAGTAATTATTCGTGGTTTGGGTACAACTGGTTCATCAGCGCCACTTTACGTAATTGACGGGGTTGCAGGTGGCTCAATCGAGGCATTAGACCCTAACGACATCGAAAGTGTTGACGTGCTGAAAGATGCGGCATCAGCAGCAATTTATGGCGCGCGTGCAGCAAATGGCGTTGTGCTGGTTACAACAAAACATGGTAAAGCTGGCAAAGTTGTAGTAACATACGATGGCTATTATGGTGTGCAAAATGCTGTAACTAACGATGTTAAGCCTCTGAATGCCAAACAGTACATGGAGATAATCGACAAAGCCAGTATATCGGCAGGTATGCAACCTTACGGCTACGACACGCTCATTCCGGTTCAGTATCAGCAGATACAAGATGGCTCGTGGAACGGCACCAACTGGTTAGACAGGTCGCTTAACAAAAATGCGCCTATTCAGAGCCATTCGGTAAACGTGTCGGGCGGTTCTGATTTGTCGCGCTTTGCGCTCGGTTTCTCCTACTTTGCGCAAGACGGAACCATTGGCAAGCCTGCCGTTCCACAATATGAACGCTACACAACCCGCATCAATACCGATTATTCTATCTGGAAGAAAAACGACCGCGACATTATTAAAATTGGTGAAAATGCAACATTCACAATGACTAATAAGTCGGGTTTGAATTTGGGTGGCATCTATAATAATAATATTCGTAATTTACTGACTACCACCCCTTTACTCCCTGAACTTAATAGCGAAGGCGATTACTATCAGTATAAAGATATGGTAGCCGACGGTTGGGATTGGGACCAAACAAGCATCAATCCTTTGGCCCAAATTAAAGACCAACACGGCAATAAAAACACAAAAACACATCGTTTGCAGTTTAATGCGTTTTTGGAGTTTGAACCAATTGTCGGGTTGAAATACCGCACCAATGCTGGTTTCCAATATTTCCAAAGCGATTACCGCTCTTATCTTCCTTCTTATGAGTGGTCAATTGACAAGCAGGAAAGTCGCGATTTTACTGAGCAAAAACAAAGTTGGAATACCAGTTGGACTTGGGAAAACACCATCAATTATGTAAAGCAAATTGATAATCATAATTTTGATGTTTTAATTGGCCAATCACTTGAAAAATGGGGCTACGGCTCAAGTGTTGGCGCAAAAAATGCCAACTCGCTGTTCCCTAATTCGTTTAGTCATGCTTACCTCGACAATACGCAAGGCATATCGGGCGAAAACACATCTATCAATGGCGCGCCAAATACTAATGGCGCGTTGGCATCGTTCTTTGGCCGTGTAAACTACAACTTTAATGAGACTTATATGGCATCGTTTGTGCTGCGTGCCGATGGCTCGGCCAATTTTGCAGAAGGTAAGCGCTGGGGCTACTTCCCGTCGGTTTCGGCTGGTTGGGTGGTAACAAACGAGGATTTTGCCACATCGGTAACCGATGTTTTAAACTTCTTCAAACTGCGTGGCAGCTGGGGCCAAAATGGTAATGCCGACATCGATAATTTCCAATATTTGGCAACCATTGCCTTCAATCACGACAGCCAATACTTCTTCAACGACAAAACAAATCCAAACACAGGCTTGTATCCTGATATTATGGCAAATCCTGATGTGTCGTGGGAGACATCGGAGCAAATCAACCTCGGCTTTGACGCACGTTTGTTCGACTCGCGTTTGCAGCTGAATTTTGATTGGTACAAAAAGACAACCAAAGATTGGTTAGTTGTGGCTCCGCAATTGGCTTCGTATGGTACAGGCGCACCATATATCAACGGAGGTGATGTTGAAAATAAAGGTTTTGAGATTGCTGTAAAATGGAGCGACAACATCAACGATTTGAAATACACCATCGGTGTAAACCTGTCGCACAACAAGAATAAAGTAACTCGCATTGCCAACGAAGAGGGCATAATTCACGGGCCAGAGCACGTGTTGGCTCAAAATACCGACGAACTTTATCGTGTTGAAGAAGGAAAACCGATGGGCTACTTCTGGGGGTACAAGATTAACGGCGTGTTCCAAAATCAAAATCAGATAGACAAATATATTGCCGAAGGAAAACCTTATCTGCAAGACTCGCTTGTCCCGGGTGATTTGATCTTCTGCGATAATAATGGCGATGGAAAAATTGACGAAAAAGATAAAACCGAAATAGGCAATCCGCATCCCGACTTTAATCTTGGTATCAACTTAACACTTGAATACAAAGGTTTCGATTTTACACTTAACGCTTACGGAATGTATGGACATCAGATTGCAAAAAGCTATCGCAACTTCAGCAATGTGCCAAATCATAACTACACAACCGATGTTTACTCAAAATATTGGACAGGCGAAGGCTCTACAAACCGCTATCCGCGCTTTACCGATGGAAAAAATACCAATATGAAAGAAATCTCAGAACTTTATATCGAAGATGCTAACTTCTTGAAAATATCGAATATAACACTTGGCTACGATTTGAAACACATCTGGAAGAATTTGCCACTTCAGAAAGTTCGCCTCTATATTTCGGGACAAAACTTATTCACCTTTACCGATTATTCAGGTATGGACCCTGAAGTCGGCTATGGCGACAACGAAAATTGGGCTGGCGGAATTGATTTAGGTTACTATCCAAACCCACGTACCATACTGGGCGGTTTAAACATCACATTCTAAAACTGAAATATTATGAAAATCGCAAAATACATATATGCAGCAATAGCAGCCATAACGGTGTGCGGCTGCGAGGATTTTTTGGATACCGAATGTTATACAAAAAAGACAACGGCTACCTTCCCCGAAACTCAAGACGATGCGGTGCAGATGATTACAGGTATTTATAGCACTCTTAACAATGCTATCGACCAACCCGATGAAAATGCCTTTTATGTATTCGATTTGGCAAGCGACGACCGTCTTGGTGGTGGCAGTACCAGTAACCGTAACGCGCAAAGCTCTGATCGACTGATAAATAAGCAGACAAGTTGGTTTGGCAATTATTGGGCAATCCGCTATGCGGGTATATACCGCGCCAATACCGCCATCGAAACCATTGATAATGTAAAAAAATGGACATCGAATGGCAAAAGAGAACAATTGCTTGGCGAGGCTTACTTCTTGCGCGCTTTTTTCTATTTTGAATTGGCTCAGATGTTTGGCGAAGTGCCATTAGTACTCGAAACCACACCGCAAAACTTGCCGAAGTCGCCAGCTGAGGATATTTATGCGCAAATAACCTCTGACTTGCTGAAAGCCATCGAACTGCTGCCTGCAACATCGTATCCGAATATCGAGCTTGGACATGCTACAAAATGGGCTGCCGAGGCATTGCTTGCTCGCGAATTTCTGTTCTACACGGGCTTTTACGGAAAATCGGCTTTGCCATCAGTCGACCAAGGCAATATCGAAAAACCGGCTATTGTAACTTACATCGAAGATTGCATGAACAATAGCGGACACTCGCTACTTGCCGACCAACGCAGCCTTTGGCCCTACACCAATCCATATACCAAAGCCAAATACAAATATATGGACGGCGTTAGTGCCGAGTGGGCAGGCGACAACAATCAAGAGGTGCTGTTTGCTCTAAATTTCTCAAATGTTACAGTGTTCAGCAACAAGTCAAATGTTGGATACACCCGTGCGGCCGGCTATAGCAATCGTATAGTTGAATATTACGGATTGCGCAAAGCAGGCAATGTGGCATCGTTCCCATTTGTGCCAACAGGCTACTCAAACGGTCCGGCAAGTGCCAATCTTTGGAGCGATTGGGCTGCCGACCCCGATTATGTCGGCGATTACCGCCGCGCTGGCTCAATATGCGACCTTGCCGCTGAACTGCCAAACTTTGCCGGCGACCCGGCCAAAGAGGTCGAGAATACCAAATTCTTTGCTAAGAAATATGCAGGTTGCGGTGTAATCGATGAAGATTCAACCCTTTATCAATCATACTCGTTCTTCTACGATGGGCAAAACGACAAACAACTCGGCCTGACACAAAGCATCATCTACATTCGCTATGCCGATGTGCTGCTGATGCACTCTGAGCTGACCGAAACAGCCGACGGAATGAACAAAGTGCGTGCGCGCGCCAATCTGCCAGCCATAGCCTACTCGCTTGAGGCTCTGAAGAAAGAGCGCCGCTATGAGTTATGCTTTGAGGCTTTGCGCTGGAACGACCTCCGCCGTTGGGGCGATGTTGCCGACATCGTTAAAAACCAAACAGGACAAGCCATCATCAACAAAGGAAATCCTGACACATACGCCTTCGATTCAAATTTCGACTTTATGAAACGATACGAGGCCACAAAAGGCGGATTCTGGAAAATACCAGAGTCGCAAGTAACGCTGTCAAATGGTGTGCTTGAACAAAACGAAGGCTGGAAAGATGGCGATGGCGAATGGACAAAATTGCCGTATAGTACAATCTAACTAAAAATAGATTAAGTATTTATGAAAGCTCAGATAACATCTGAGCTTTTTTTGTCTCACACCAAATGATTTCAATCAAAATATATTAATGTCAGAACTTTTACCGAAACACCGAATGATTGATTGTGCAAAACTTTTTGGAAACTGCCAATCATTTTCATACAATTGCCAACGCAATCATATCAGCAAAAACAGATGGGCAAAAACTTATACATAGCGGAGAAACCAAGTGTGGCTCAGGAGTTTGCGAAGGCTTTGAAAGAAGGAATGTCGCGAGGCGACGGCTATCTTGAAGGCGCAAACAGTATCGTTACTTGGTGTGTTGGACACTTAGTAACAATGAGCTATCCCGATGCCTACGACCCTTCACTCAAACGCTGGGACGAAAGCACTCTGCCATTTTTGCCGAAGCAATTTTTGTATGAAGTGATACCCAACGTAAGTAAGCAATTTGGCATTGTCAGCACTCTGCTAAACCGTGCTGATGTTGATTGCATCTACGTTTGCACCGACTCGGGACGCGAGGGCGAGTACATCTACCGTCTTGTTGACCAAATGGCAAAAGTGCCTGCCAACAAGCAACGCCGGCGCGTTTGGATTGACTCGCAAACCGAGGAGGAAATACTCCGCGGAATACGGGAAGCCAAGCCGCTTGCAGCCTATAATAACCTTTCAGACTCGGCCTATCTGCGTGCAAAAGAAGATTATTTGATGGGTATAAATTTCAGCCGAATTTTGACGTTAAAATACGGTTATCCCGTTCGCCAATTTCTTCAACTCGATAAAATCGGAGCCATCTCAGTTGGACGTGTGATGACATGCGTATTGGGAATGGTTGTCCGTCGCGAACGCGAAATACGGCAATTTGTAAAAACACCTTTTTATCGCATTTCAGGCGATTTTGCACTGAGCGAAACGGATTCGTTTTCAGGCGAATGGCGCACTGTTGAAGGTTCAAAATATTTTGGTTCGCCATTGCTTTATAAAGAAAATGGTTTCCGCAAGCGCGAAGATGCCGGGCAATGTATTGAAATGCTGAAGCAATCGGCATCTGACGCTACGATTGTAAACATCGAGAAGAAAAAGGAGAAAAAAAATTCTCCTTTGCTTTTCAATTTGGCCGAACTGCAAAACGAATGTTCAAAATTGTTCAAAGTCAGTCCTGATGAAACTTTGCAGATTGTGCAGGATTTGTACGAGAAAAAACTTGTTACCTATCCGCGTACCGATGCGCGCGTGCTGTCGTCGGCTGTGGCAAAGGAGATTACTAAAAATCTGCACGGACTTGCAACACAGCCGCAATATCTTGATATAACAAAACTTGTAAAGCAGTACGGACTTTACGCCACCATTGGCAAAAGCCGCTACACCGACGATAAGCAAATAACCGACCACTACGCAATAATCCCCACGGGGCAAGGTTTTCAGGCATTGGCATCGTGTTCCGACACTGCGCAGCGCGTTTACGACCGCATTGCGCGCCGTTTCCTATCAATATTTTTTCCGCCCGCCGAATATCGGAAGGCGGCTGTTGAATTAGCGGTTGCTACTGAACATTTTTTTGCGAATTTTAAAGTGTTGGAATCGCCCGGATTTTTGTCGGTGATAAATGCCGAAACTGAAAAAGCCGAAGATGATAAGCAAACTGACGAAATTATTGATACTAACCAATTTGAACTTGTTAGCAAACTTAGAAAAGGCTCTGTTTTACCTGTCAATGGATATGAAATAAAGGAAGGCGAAACATCTCCACCGAAACGCTACAATTCAGGCTCGTTGATTTTGGCAATGGAAAATGCAGGCCAACTTATTGAAGACGAGGAACTTCGTGCGCAAATAAAAGGAAGCGGAATCGGCACCAGTGCTACGCGTGCTGAAATTTTGACTAAATTGGTTAAAATCAACTATTTAAATCTAAATAAAAAAACACAAATTGTTACACCTGCCAAATTGGGCGAAATTGTATATGAAGTTGTGAACGCATCAATCCGTCCAATGCTAAATGCCGAACTTACAGCAAGTTGGGAAAAAGGATTGACAATGGTTGCCAATGGCGAAATTGGTGAAGAAGAGTATATGACAAAACTTGAGAATTTTATCAGAAAGTTGACTGATAGCGTAAAAGCAATACAAAATCAATTCTCGCTAACTCCTGCTTTTCAACAAGTTGCGCAGTTTTATAAATAGGTGAATTTCCAGAGGATAAAAATTTGAATTCTAACCTCTCACTCTTTTTATTATTGCCAGCACAATCAGTAAAATGGCACCCGCAACCAATCCTATCGACCACCAAATACTTTTTTTTGTGGCAAAAACAAGTTGATAGTTATTTCCCGGAACAACATCGAAAATGATTGCATCGTCTTCAAATCTAAAATCACAGACTTCGCCATTGTGCATTATTATAGCACGCTCATTTTTAGGCAGTTGACGCTTAATTGTGATGGGGTAATTAAGCTTTGTAAGTTTACTTTCTGTTGTGATGAGATCGGAAGAGCACACGTCTGAACTCCAGTCACTAGCTTATCTCGTATG